>DASPJI010000817.1:0-10313 GCA_035628695.1 Thermoanaerobaculia bacterium
GACGAGCTGCGCGAGGCGCTCCTCCTGCCGCGCCGCGAACAGGCGCAGCTCGGAGTAGTCGACCCGAAGCTGGGCGGGCAGCGGGGCCCCCGGCCGGGAGGAGGCGAGGGCGCCGGCCAGCAGGTGCTCGGCCGCCTCGCCCAGATCGCGCTCGGCCGGCGACGGCCGCGATGGCTGCGATGGCTGCGACGACCGCTCGGCGGGATCGGGCTCCGGGCCGCCCGGCAGGTCGGCCGCCCCCTCCAGCCGGGCGTAGAGCTCCATGGCCTCGGGGAGGACCGCCGGCCAGTCGATGCCGCGGGCCCACAGGCCGGTCCGCAGGTCTTCCGGCGCGAAGGCCGCCGCCACCTCCGCCGCCGGGAAGGAGGTGCCGAGCCTCTCCCCCAGCCGGCCGAAGGCGTCCGTCAGCGCGCCGGTGGCGCCGCGGACGTGCCAGAGGAGGCAGCGGTCCCGGTGGGCGAGGAGGAACTCCAGGAGCCGCCTGTTGTAGACCGTCCACGCCTGGACCGCCGCGCCGGGGTCGAGCTGCACCTCCACGTCCAGCCCGCGGCGCAGCAGCGACAGCGCCACCTCGACCGGATGCCGGTAGACCAGGAGGAAGACCGGCGCCGGCAGCACCCGGTCCCAGAGGTCGAGGACGAGGGTGGTGCGGGGGTCCTTGAAGCCCCAGGAGGGGAGGCCGGCCCGCGCCGCCGCGAGGGCGCGCGCCTCGGCCTCCTCCTCCGCCGACACCACCAGCGGCTCCGCCGGGGGGCGCAGCGCGCTCCACCCGCGAGACTCCAGGAGCCGCTCGTGGAAGTGGACGAAGTCCAGGTCCTCGAAGTGGCCGTGCCGGTTCCCCTTGCTGGCGGCCATCAGCCGGCTCCCCATGACGAAGCCGGCGCGCGAAGCGGCGTTGGCGAGGAGCGACGTGCCCGAGCGGTGCATGCCGGTGACGACGAGCTGACGGTTCATGAGGGGACGGTCTCCGGTGAGCCGCCCCTTGTACCAGAAGGCGGGGGCCGCGTCCATACATCCCGGTGCATAGACGCCTCACCTGCCTTCTGGTACAACCGCTGCCGTATCCGGAGCCCCGCGATGACCCGTCGATCCCCCCGCTGCCGCGTTCTGCTCGCCGTCCTGCTGGCCTCCGCGCTCGGGCCGGCGGCTGCCGGCTGCCGCCCGGCGGCCCCGTTCACCGTCGTCCGCCTCGGCGACGGGCCGATCGTCCACGCGGGCACGCCCGGGCTCCAGGGGGAGTTGGGGGCGAGCATCAACGGGCCGTCGCTGATCCGGGTGCCGTCGTGGGTGCCCGACCCGCTGGGCCGCTACTATCTCTACTTCGCCCACCATCACGGGACGTTCATCCGGCTGGCCTATGCCGACCGCCTCGAGGGGCCGTGGACGGTGCACCCGGGCGGCGTCCTCCCCCTGGCCGCGACGGCGGCGCGCCATCACGTCGCCTCGCCGGATGTCCACGTGGACGCCGAGCGGCGGCGCATCCTCCTCTACTTCCACGGCCCGGCCTCGGAGACCGACCGCGCCCGCCAGGTCACCTTCCTCGCCACCTCGCCCGACGGGCTCCACTTCACCGCCTCCCCCCGGGAGCTGGGCCCCTTCTACTTCAGGGTCTTCGGCCACGGTGGCCAGCGCTACGCCCTGGCCAAGGAGGGGGACCGCACCGGGGTGCTCCTCCGCTCCGCGGACGGTGAGACCCCCTTCGAGCGCGGGCCGGAGATCCTGCCGCGCATGCGCCACGCCGCCGTGCTGGTGCGGGGGGACGTGGCCTGGATCGTCTTCTCGCGGCTCGGGGACGCGCCCGAGAGCCTGCTCTTCGCCCCGCTGCGTCTGACCGGCGACTGGCGGGGCTGGCGGCCGGACGAGCCGGTGGAGGTCCTGCGGCCGGAACGGAGCTGGGAGGGTGCGGGGGAGCCCGTCGCCGCCTCCCGCAGTGGCCGCGCCTGGACGCCGAAGCAGGAGCTCCGCGACCCCGCCTTCTTCGTCGAGGATGGCCGGATCTATCTCCTCTACGCCGTGGCCGGCGAGCACGGCATCGCCCTCGCGGAGGTGCGGGAGCGGTGAGGCCGGCCTACTGGACGTAGCCGAGGGAGCGCAGCGACCGTTCCAGCGCCTCGCCCCCCGGCCCCGGGGAGCGGCGGGGGCGCCTCTCGCCGGCAAAGGTGGAGGCCAGCATGTCCCGGAGACGGGCGAGGCGTCCGGGCTCGCGGGCGGCCAGGTCGGTGGTCTCGCCGGGGTCGCGGGCGAGGTCGTAGAGCTCCGCCCGGCCGCTGGTGCTCAAGATCAGCTTCCAGCCGTCCGCCACCACGGCCCGCATCTCGTGTCGGAAACGCTCCCCCAGGGGGCGGGCCGGCGGGTGGGGATAGCACTCGGCGAAGGAGGCGCGGCGGCCGGCGCCCCAGACCAGGCCGTCGATCCCTGCGGGGATCGGCACGCCCGCGTGCTGCAGAATGGTAGGGAAGAGGTCCACCGGCTGAAACGGCCCCGGGTGGGCCCGGCCGGGCTGGAACCCCGGCGGCCCCGGCGGCCCCGGCGACCAACGTACCCCCGGCTTCACGAAGAGGGGGATCCGCAGCATCTCCTGATAGAGCGACGTCGAGTGGCGCAGCAGGCCGTGCTCGCCCAGGGCCTCGCCGTGGTCGGAGGTGATCACCACCAGCATCTCGGGGAAGCGGGGGTGGCGCTCCAGCCGGTCGAGCAGCCGCCCGAGCTCGCCATCCAGGTAGCGCAGGGCGCTGTCGTAGGCGGCGGTCCAGGCCTCCCGTTCGGCGCCGGTGAGGGGGCGCCGGCCCGCCATGACCTGGGCGGCGGCCGCCTGTTCGTCGTCAAGCCGCGCCAGGCCCGGGCGCCGGATGCCGGGAAAGATCCGGGTGAAGGAGCGCGGCGGCCGGTAGGGGTAGTGGGCCTCCATGAAGTTGAGGAACAGGAAGAGGGGCGCCTCGCCGCTCGCGTCGAGCGCCGCGATCCCCTGATCGGCGATGTCGGCGGCGCGGCGATAAGGGGCGCCCAGCTCGAAGAATTCGCTCCTCGCGAACGGCGGCAGGCGGTCGGCCGCGGCCAGGGGCCAGCGCCGCCAGAGGGCGAACCGGTAGGGATCGAGGCGAGCCGGGCCCATCTGCAACCCGGGCCGCGCCTGGTAGACGGCGAATCCCCGGTCCAGCCCGAACGCCGGCGCCAGCGGCCCGAAGTTCGCCGACACCCCCACCGCCCAATAGCCTGCCCGGCGCAGCAGGGTGGCGAGGGTGGGGGGGCCGCTCTCCAGCGGATACGCGTAGAGCGGCGGGCGCGGGTCCCCCTCGCGCGGCTTGTGGGCGCCGTGCCGGAAAGGGTAGAGGCCGGTGAACATCGACGCGTGCGTCTCGAGCGAGCTGGGGGCGTTGGCCAGCGCCCCTTCGATCCGCACCGCGTGCTCGCGAGCGAAGCGCTCTAGGCGGGGCATGGTGTCCCGGGTGTAGCCGTAGGAGCGCAGGTGGTCCGCCCGCACCGTGTCGAGGACGATGAGGACCACCGGTGGGGGCGACCCTCCCGCGCGCGCCGGCTCCGGAAGGCCTGCCGGCAGACTCGTCAGGCTGCCGGCGAGCGCCAGGGCCAGGGCCGCGGCGGCGGTCCCCAGGGCAGCCGGTGGTGTCGGGAGAGGGGAGAGGCCGGAGCGGCCGGGCAGCCGGCGCTCGCCGCCCAGGAGCAGGGCGAGGGTGGCGGCGAGGAGGATGACCAGGACCGTCTTCGCCACCGGGCCGGGGGTGTAGGGACCGGCCTCCAGCTGGAGCCCCAGAAGGGCCGATGCGAGGGAGGTCCCGAGCGCCGCCCCCACCGCCGAGGCGATCAGCGGCCGGCCGGGAGCCCGGACCCGGAAGGAGCCAGCCGCCCAGAGCGCGGCCGCGCCGGCCGCCGCCAGCCCGGCGCCCCTCCAGCCGCCCCACCGGTCCACCGCCGGCAGGACGGCGAGGAGGGCCGGCACGAGGAGCAGTGCCAGGGCCCAGGGGCGTCCGTCCCGCCACCGCGCGAGGAGGAGGGCCGCCACCGTGTGCACGGCGAGCACCACCGTCAAGTGGCTGCCCAGGAGGGCCAGGGGGACCGGGTGGCCCGCCAACCGCCAAGCCGCCACCTGTACGGCGACGGCCACCGCCGCGGTGGCGGCGCCAGTCAGGAAGAGGAGGAGGCTGTAGCCCGGCCGCTTCACTTGAGCGAGACGGACACCTTCTGGCCGTGACCCTCGAGCTGCACGCGGCCGGGCTCGACGGCGACGATGGTGTAGCCCTGGACGATCTCGCCCGGCACCCAGGCCCGGCCGTTGATCAGCGCCACCGGCCGCTCGGCGGAGAAGGCGATGCCGCTGAGCTCCAGGGTGCCGCCGCCCGGGACCGGCACCTGCCGCACATAGGAGAAGGAGGGGAGCGGCTCCACCGGCTCCGCGGCTTCGCCAGCCGGTACGGGCGCGGGCGCCTCCACGGCGGCAAGAGCCTCCACGGGCGCCGGCTCGGCCTCCCGGGGCTCCGGCGTTGCCGGCAACACCGGGGTGGGGGCCGTTTCCGGCAGGGGAGCGGGCTGGGGCTCCACGGTGACCGGCGTGGGCACGGGAGTGGGCACCGGCGCCGGCACCGGGGAAGCCGCCGTGGGCGCCGCCGACTCGGCCGGAGCGGGGGACGGCGCCTCCTCGATGATCTGCGGCGCGGGGGCCGGCGACTCGGCGGCGGCGCGGAGCTCCTCGCGGACCGGCTCGGCGCTCCGGCCCGCGGGCAGCCAGCCGGCGGCGAAGGCGAGGCCGAGCGCCAGGACCAGCCCGACGCAGATCCCCACGCCGGCCATCAGCAGCCCGTTCCGCGAGCGGGACGGCGGCGCCGGCGTGTAGACCGGCACCCGCCGGAACTGGGCCTCGCGCTGAGCGGCGTCCTGCAACGCCGCCTCCTGGCGCGCCCGCTTGAGCGCCTCGTCGATCAGGCTCATGAAAACTCTCCTTCGAGCTCGCGCAGAGCCCGGCGCACGTGGCGCCAAGTCAGGACGTCGGTCCCCTCCACGTAGCCGCACAGCAGCGCCTTGTCGCAGGCGGCGTTGATCAGCCGCGGCACCCCCCCGGCGTAGCGGTGGATGGCCCGCACCGCCCACGGGGTGAAGGTGGGCCGCGAGTTGCCGCCGGCCACGTGGATGCGGTGCCGGATGTAGGTCTCGGTCTCCGGCCGGGTGAGCGGCGTCAGGTGATAGCGCACGGTGATCCGCTGCCGGAGCTGGCGCAGCGCCGGGTCGTTCAGCTTCTCCCGTAGCTCCGGCTGGCCGATGAGGACGATCTGCAGCAGCTTGCGCTGGTCCGTCTCCAGGTTGGAGAGCAGCCGCACCTGCTCCAGCAGCTCGAAGCTCATGTCCTGCGCCTCGTCGATGAGCAGCACCACGTCGTTGCCTGCGGCGAGCTGGTCGAGCAGGAACTGGTTCAGCACCTGGAGGCAGCGTACCCGGTCGCGCGGTGCCTGGAGGCCGAGCTCGGTGAGGACCGAGCGCAGCAGCTCGACCGGCTCCAGGCAGGGGTTGAGGATCAGCGCCGTCCGGTACCGCGGCCCGAGGTCTTCGAGGATCGCCCGGCAGACCGTGGTCTTGCCCGCGCCGACGTCGCCGGTGAGCTGGATGAACCCCTTGCGCTCCCGGATGCCGAACAGAATGTGGTGGAACGCCTCGCGGTGGCGGTCGCCCAGGAAGAGGAAGCGCGGATCGGGCGTGATGTTGAACGGCGCTTCGAGGAAGCCATAGAAGTGGTTGTACATCGCAGGACCGCTTCGATTGTCGCACGGAGCGGGGCCGGCGGACCGGCCCCGCTCCCTCGGCGAGTCAGCGAGGGCTCACCAGACCCGGCAGACGTTCTCGCGCACCATCGGCTGCCCGGCCTTGCAGCCGAAGGCCTCGTGGAACTCCGGGGTGTTCGACACGATGCCGTTGGCCCGGTAGCGGCCGGGTGCGTGCGGGTTCGTCAGCGCCATCTGGCGGGCGAACTCGGGCCGGTTGTTCTCGCACCAGGCCTGACCCCAGGCGATGAAGAACCGCTGGTCCGGGGTGAAGCCGTCGATCTTCTGGGGCTCCTTGCCCGCGAGGCTCTTCTGGAGCGCCATGTAGGCGATCCGGGTGCCCCCGAGGTCGGCGGTATTCTCACCCAAGGTGAGCTGGCCGTTGACCTTGACGTCGTCGACCGCGGTGTAGCCCGAGTACTGGTTCACCAGGCAGGAGGTGCGCTCCTCGAACTCCTTGCGGTCGGTGTCCGTCCACCAGTTCCGCAGGTTGCCGTCGGCGTCGAACTGGCTCCCCTGGTCGTCGAAGCCGTGGGTGATCTCGTGGCCGATGACGCCGCCGATGGCGCCGTAGTTGACCGCGTCGTCCGCCTTGGCGTCGAAGAACGGCGGCTGCAGGATGCCGGCCGGGAAGTTGATGTTGTTCTGCAACGGGTGGTAGTAGGCGTTGACCGTCGGCGGCGTCATCAGCCACTCGTCGCGGTCGTTCGCGGTGCCGATCTTGGCGACCTGGCGGCGGGACTCGAACTCGTTGCCGCGCAGCCAGTTGCCCAGGGCGTCCCCGCGGGTCACCGTGAGCTTGCCGTAGTCGCGCCAGCTCTTGGGGTGGCCGATCTTGGTGCCGAACTTCGACAGCTTGACCTGGGCCTGCTTCTTGGTCTCCGCCCCCATCCAGTCGAGGCCGCGGATGTCCTCTCCCATGGCGGTGGTGAGGCCGGTGATCAGCTCGTCCATGCGCTGGCGCGCCTGCTCGCCGAACGCCACCTCGACGTACTCGCGGCCCAGCGCCTCGCCCAGGTCGTTGTCCACGTACTCGACGCAGGAGCGCCAGCGCGGCGGCATCTCCTGCACCCCCTGGAGCGTGCGGTCGTAGAAGTCGAAGTGGGCCTTCTCGAAGGCGGCGGGGAGGATCGGGGCGAGGTCGTTGACCAGCCAGTAGCGCAGGTAGGTGCGCCAGTCGGCCAGCGGGACGGCGCGGAGCTGCGCGTCCAGCTGCCGGAAGAACTCGGGCTCGATGACGTTGAGCTCGGTGAAGCGCGGCGCCTCGATCGCCTTGAAGTAGGTCTGCCAGTCGAACGAAGGGGCGAGCTGCTGGAGCTCCTCGACCTTCATCAGGTGGTAGACCTTCGACGGGTCGCGCCGTTCGACGGGGGACAGGGCGCCCTTGGCCAGGGCGGTCTCGATCCGCATCACCGTCTGCGCGTTGGCGGCGGCCTGCTCGGGCTTGTCGCCCAGGAGCTGGAACAGGGTTCTGGCGTAGTCCACGTACTTCTGGCGCAGCTCGGCGGACTTCGCGTCCTCGGCGAGGTAGTAGTCGCGGCTGGGCAGCCCCATGCCCCCCTGGTCGACGCCGGCGATCACGCGCGTGGAGTTCTTGAAGTCGGCTTCGGCGCCGAAGCCGAAGAGCGCCGCCACGTCGGCGAGGTGGAGATGGGCGAGCTGCCGCGCCAGCGCCGTTTTGTCCTGAATGGCCGCGATACGGTCGAGCTCCGGCTTCAGCGGGGCGATGCCGCGGGCGTCGATGGCCTTCTGGTCCATGCACGAGGCGTAGTAGTCGCCGATCTTCTGTTCGTTGGCGTCCCGCCCTGCGCCGCCGGCCGCGGCCTTCTCCAGGATGCCGCGCAGGACCAGCAGGTTGTTGCGCTGGAGCTGGTCGAAGCGCGACCAGGAGGCGCGGTCCTCGGGGGTGGGGTTGTTCTTCATCCACCCGCCGCAGGTGTACTGATAGAAGTCGACGCAGGGGTCGGCGCCGCGGTCGATCGCCGCCGGGTCGAGCACGGGGACGCTATACGGGGTCTCCGCGTTGGCTGCCGGGGCCTTCTTCTCCGCGTCGGCCATCGCCGACGGTACCGCGCCCAGGAATGAAGCGAGCGCGGTGACGAGACAGACCTTCATTGAATGCATCGGTATCCTCACTGTCCATTGTCCAGGGGGTGACCCCGCGCCCGCGGGGCCCGACCAAGCTGTCTATGCTAACACCCGCCCCCGCCCCGAGCTTCCGGGGCGGGGAGGGTGTCGATGGAGGGGGGTGTCTACTCGTCGACGCAGAGGCCGTCGGTGACCCAGAACGAGCCGGCGATGCTGAAGCCGGTGAGGTTGCCGCGGTCGGCCACCCGCACCGTCAGGCAGTTCTCGCCGAACTGCAGGAAGCCCTGGCCGACGATGTCGTTGATGTTGACCTCAAGCGGCTCGGCGCGGCGGAACTGGCCGCCGGGCCCGGCGAGCTGCCGGCCGTTCAGGAACATCGTGGCCTGGTCGTCCGCCCGCAGCTTCAGCATGATCATGGCGTCCTTGGACTGGGCGCTCAGGCAGAAGCAGGTGCGGTACTCGGTGGTGCCGGGGCCGGACGACTGGCCCGAGGCGCTGGAGGAGATCCACTTCGCCACCTTGCTCGCGCGCGGCCAGACCTCGACCGGCGGCGGGTTCAGCACCACGGTGGCCGGCCGGACCGGGCCGGGCGACACCACCTGCCAGTCGTCGTCGGCGGCGCCGAAGGGGATCTTCTGGCGCGTGTCCTCGTTCCACCCCGAGGTGACGATGGCGTCGTAGTCGGGCCACGGGGTCGGCGGCGGCACGTCGGCGCCGCAGACGTCGTGGGCGTCGAGGGAGCCGACGAGGAACTTGTCGGGGGTGCTGGTGTTGTGGTCGAGGTCGATCAGGTAGCTGTTCTCGATCCGGCCGCCGCCGGGGGGGAAGATCTGCAGGCCGAAGATGAAATCGCCCGGCCCGAAGTGGAGGGCGTCCCCCATGGCGGCGACGCCGGTGGTCTGCTGATCCTCGCACAGGTAGTCGGCGCCGCCGGCGGCGTTGGTGCGCGGCACCATGCCCACCTCGAACAGCCGGGTGCTGGGGGTCCAGGCGAGGTGGCCGCCGGTGTACTCCAGCACCTGCGACTGCCGGGCGCCCGGATTGAAGTCGTTGACCATGGTGCGCTGGGCGAGCAGCATCCGCCCTTCGACGGAGAAGGAGATGTCGGCCACCGGCATGGAGAGGCCGGTACCGGCGGTGGGGACCGTCACCTCCTGGGTGGCGAAGTCCTCGAAGGCGCCGGCCGCGTCCAGGCCCACGGACCAGACCGTGTTGGCGGTGCCCTCCCGGTAGTCCCGCCCCCAGATGGCGAAGTAGACCCGGTCGTCATGGACGGCGACGCCCCAGGGGCGCTCGCCGAGGGGGACGAAGCCCTGGGCGCTGTTGCGCGCCGGATCGAAGGCGGCGCCGAAGTCGAACGCCTCGAGGATCGCCCCGCTGGCGCTCAGCCGGTAGATCTTGCCATCGTAGAAGTTGGTGACGAAGAACTGGTCGCGCTCCTCGTCGTAGGCGATGTTGCCGAGCCCGGCATAGCTGGAGCCGGGGCAGGCGGGGTAGGCCGGGCAGTTGGGCAGGTCGGCGAAGACGGTGACCGCGCCGGTGGTGCCGTCGACCCGGAAGACCTTGCCCGAGCCCAGCCGGCCGCCGCCGTAGCTCGACGACGCCGTGGCATAGATGTTGGGCGGGGTGTCGTCGTCCAGGGTGACGCCGAAGACCTCGCCGTTGTTGAAGTTGGCGCTGGTCCAGTTGGGTGCGTGATAGGCGGGGGCCAGCCAGTTCTGGTTGAGGCCGGGGGCGTTCGCCGCCGGGTTGCGGATGTCGAACACGGCGAGAACGGCGCCGTCGGGCGCGTCGCCGGCCGAGCAGGTGACCACCACCTGGCCGGGCTGTATGGGGAAGGGGATGCCCGGCTGGGCGGCCGCCGGGGCGGCGGCTGCGAGCGCCATCGCCATCCATGCGGCGGCCACAGCCCGGCCGCAGCGGGACTCGATCCGATCAGACTTCATGGGACCCTCCTTGGGTAACAAACGGAACGGACTCCGGCACAGCTTCTCAGCAAGAAAAGTGCCAGAAGCCTTCACCCCCGTCCGCTCTCACGGGGGGGTGGAGGAGCTCAGCTCACCGCGATCAGCTCGACCATCGCCACCGGCGCCTCGGCGAGGAGGCCTTCCAGGGTCTCCCGGGCGGTCTCGGCGCTCACCGCTCCCCGGGGGAGGTAGAGGGCCAGCCAGGCGCGGCGGGTCTCGTCCCGGATCCGGATCCGCTCGCCGTCGGAGATCGGCGTGCCGAACGGGCCGGCGGGGTCGGCGAGCAGCGGCTTGCCGGCCAGGCCGAGGGGGCCGCGCAGCGACTCGAAGGATTCGCCGTCGCGGCCGGCGCGGAGGGTCACGGGAGGATCGAAGGTGCCTTCCGCGGCGGTGCAGCTGGGTACGCCTAGGATCACCGAGAGGCAGTTGTTGAGGTCCACCAGCGGATGGATGGCCGGCAGCTCCTCCCCCTTGAGCACCCGGCGGAGGAGGG
>DASPJI010000818.1:0-3011 GCA_035628695.1 Thermoanaerobaculia bacterium
GAGGGCGGCCATGTCCTCGATGCGGCCGAGCGGCTCGGCCTCTCCTGAAAGTCCACGGGACTGGAGGCCGTAGAAGGGGCGGTCCGGGCCCAGGTAGCGCGCCAGGGGGGCGTAGCAGAGGACGTCTCCGCCTCCCGGGTGGACGCAGAAGAACGGCCGGCCCGAGCCCTGGGTCTGGATCGGCACGAGGCAGGAGACGGCCGGCGCCTCCTCCCCCTCGCTACGCCGCAGCAGGGCCGCCATGGACTCGATCGTGGGCGCCTGGAAGAGGGCGGCCAGCGGCAGGTCGCGGCCGAGCTGCTCGCGCACCCGGGCCATCAGCGACAGCGCCAGCAGGGAGTGGCCGCCGGCGGCGAAGAAGTCGTCACGGATGCCGATGCGCGGCACCCCCAGCACCTCACGCCAGATGCGGGCGAGCTGCAGCTCGAGGACGTCCCGGGGCTCGCCCCCCTCCCCGCCCTCACCGCCGACACCGGCGGCATCCATCCCGGCGCGGCCCAGCGCCTGCCGGTCCACCTTGCCGTTCGGGGTGAGAGGGAGCGTCTCCAGCACGACCAGGACCGAGGGCACCATATAGGGCGGCAAGAGGCTCTCGAGGTGCTGCCGCAACGCCGGCGCCTCGACACTGCCGGCCACGTAGCCCTCCAGCCTCTTGCCTCCCAGGGCGTCCCGGCCCACCAGCACCGCCGCCTGCCGGACCTCCGGATACCCGGCGAGCACCGCCTCGACCTCCCCCGGTTCCACCCGGAAGCCGCGCAGCTTGACCTGGTGGTCGCGGCGGCCCAGGAACTCGACGACACCCTCCGGCCGCCAGCGCGCGAGGTCGCCGGTGCGATAGAGGCGGTCACCGGGGGAACCGCCGAGAGGATCGGGGACGAAACGCTCCGCCGTCAGGTCCGGCCGGCCGAAGTAGCCGCGCGCCATTCCGTCGCCGCCGGCGAAGAGCTCTCCGTAGACGCCGGCGGGCACCGGCTGCAGAGCCGAGTCGAGCAGGTAGACCCGGGTGTCGGCGATCGGCTGACCGATGGGCACCGAGCTCATCCATCTCTCGTCGCCCACTTCATCCCGCCGCATGGAGTGGCAGCAGGTGAAGGTCGTATTCTCGGTGGGGCCGTAGCCGTTGATCAGGACACCGCGATCCATCGCGGCCAGGGCGCGCCGCACGTGGGGCGGCGACAGGACGTCGCCGCCGGCCAGGAGCTGCCGGACGTGGCGGAGCCCTTCGGGCGCTTCTTCCACCACCTGATGGAAGAGGCCGGCGGTGAGCCAGAGGGTGGTCACCTCGTGCAGGGCGAGCGTCTCCGCCAGCTCGCCGAGGGAAAGGCGACCCGCCGGCGCCAGGACCAGCCGGCCGCCATTGGCGAGCGCTCCCCAGACCTCCAGTGTCGAGGCGTCGAAGGCGAGAGGGGCTAGCTGCAGGAAGATCTGTCCGGACCCCATATGGGCGAAGCGCCCGCCGCGCGCCAGCCGGTTCACGTTGCGGTGCGTGACGCCCACACCCTTGGGCCGGCCGGTGGAGCCCGAGGTGTACATCACATAGGCCAGGTTGTCGGGCACGGGGAGCCGGGGGAGCCTCGGCGCCGCCTTCTCCCCTCCCCCGGCCTCCTCACCGTCGAGGAGCACCAGCTTGGCGGAGGTGGCGGGCAGCCGGGCGGCCGACGCGCGATCGGCCAGCAGCAGGGAGGCCCCGACGTCGGCGAGCAGGAGGGCGAGCCGCTCCGCCGGATGCTCGGGGTCCAGAGGCACGTAGAAACCGCCCGCCATGGTAATGGCCAGGAGGCCGGCGACGGCCGCGGGGGAGCGCTGGGCGAAGAGCGCCACCGGGACCTCGGGTCCGGCGCCGAGCCCGGCCAGGCGGCGGGAGAGGGCGGTCGCCCGCCGGTGCAGCTCGCCATAGGTGACCTGCTCCAGTCCGCCGCCGCCGGAGACGAGGGCCACCGCGTCCGGCCGGCGCGCCACCTGTTCCGCGAACAGCTCGGCGAGGGTGAGATCCCGCGGGTAGCCGCTGGCGGTGTCGTTCCACTCCACCAGGAGCTGGGATCGCTGGGCCGCCGTGAGCAGCGGCAGCTCCCAGACGCGCCCGCCTGGATCGGCCACAGCAGCGGCGAGAAGCACCTCGAGCTGCACGGCGAGCCGGCGCGCGGTGGCGGTGTCGAACAGGTCAGTGTTGTACTCCAGGCCCCCGGCCAGAGCCCCGCCGCTCTCGCTGAACGAGAGAGTGAGGTCGAACTTGGCGGTGCCGCCGCCGGTGTCCATGGGAGCGAGGAGGAGGCCCGGCAGCTCCAACCGTCCCACCGGCGCGTTCTGCAGGGCGAACATGACCTGGAACAGGGGGCCGTGCGCGAGGCTGCGCTCGATCTGCAGCTCCTCCACCAGGCGCTCGAACGGCAGATCCTGGTGGGCATAGGCGTTCAAGGCCGCGGTGCGCGCCCGCGCCAGCAGGGTTCGGACGTCCAGGCCCTCCGGCTCCGGGGAGCCGAAGCGGGCCCGCAGCACCAGGGTGTTGACGAAGAAGCCGATGAGCGCCTCGGTCTCGCTGCGGTTGCGGTTGGCCAAAGGCGAGCCCACCAGCACGTCGTCCTGGCCAGAGAGGCGATGGAGCAAGGCCTGGAAGCCGGCGAGAAGGGCCATGAACAGGGTGATCCCCTCGCGCCGGCCCAGCTCGCGGAGAGCGGCGGTCAGCTCCCCGGTCAGCACCACGGGCTCGACGGCGCCGTGGGACGTCTGGACCGGCGGCCGCGGCCGGTCGGTGGGCAGCTCCAGGAGCGCCGGGGCGCCCGCCAGCTCGTCGCGCCAATAGGCGAGCTGGGCCTCCAGCACCTCGCCAGTGAGCCAGCGGCGCTGCCAGACCGCGTAATCGGCATATTGGACACCCAGCTCGGGCAGGGGAGACGGCCGGGCTTCCTGGGAGGGCGGGGCGAAGGCCGTGTAGAGCCCCGCGATTTCCCGCAGCAGGACACCCATCGACCAGCCGTCGCAGATGATGTGGTGGAGGATCAACAGTGCCACCC
>DASPJI010000819.1:0-3161 GCA_035628695.1 Thermoanaerobaculia bacterium
TCGGTGTCCGTCGTCGCCAACAGCCTCCGCCTGCGCCGAGCGCGGGTGGCCTGATCCGGGAGACTCCCATGAGCGATCCGATTCTCGAGACCCCCTCCGGCCCCACGCCCACCCTCGCCGTCTGCGGCTGTGGCACCCGCCACCTCCACCCCGATCGTGGCGAGGGCGACGAGGGTGAGGGCCGCAAGGCCCTGGCCGTGGACCCGCAGGTCAAGGACAAGAACCTGAAGCGCCTGCGGCGCATCGAGGGGCAGGTCCGCGGCCTCCATAAGATGGTGGAGGACGACCGCTACTGTGCCGACATCCTCACCCAGATCTCCTCCGTCCAGGAGGCTCTGCGGGCGGTGGGCCGCGAGCTGATGCGCAACCACCTCAAGCACTGCGCCACCGCGGCCATCCGCTCCGAGGAAGGTCAGACAGCCGAGGCGATGTACGACGAGCTGATCGACCTGATCTACAAGAACAGCCGGTGAGTCATCCCCGCACGATCGCGACGCCGCTGGAGGTCCCCAGACGGGTGGCGCCGGCGGCGATCAGCGCGCGGGCGGTGACGGCATCGCGGATCCCCCCTGAGGCCTTGACACCGATCCGCCCCTCCGCCGTCCGGGCGAGGAGCTCGACATCCTCGACGGTGGCGCCCCCCTTGGCGAAGCCGGTGGAGGTCTTGACGAAGTCCGCCCCCGCCTCGACGACCAGGCGGGTGCCACGGACCTTCTCGTCATCGGTCAGCAGGCACGTTTCCAGGATCACCTTGAGGACGAGCCCCTCCCGCTCGGCGCGGAGCGCCCGCACCCAGCCGGCCAGGTCATCGAGGACGCGCCGGTCCTCGCCGCTCTTGAGCCAGGAGATGTTGAGGACGGTGTCGAGCTCGACCGCGCCGTCCGCCACCGCCCGCCGGGACTCGGCGAGGCGCGTCTCCGGATGGACGTAGCCGAGAGGGAAGCCGACCACCGTGCCGGGGTGCACGCCGGTGCCGGCCAATCCCGCCGCCGCCAGGGGGACGTAGACCGGGGGGATACAGACCGAGGCGAAGCCGTGCTCGGCCGCCTCGGTGATCAGACTCCGGACCTCCTCCTCCATGGCGTCGGGCCGCAGCAGGGTGTGGTCCACATAGCGCGCCAGGGGGAGCGCCATGCCGGTCACTGCCCCGCGGGGGCGGATACGGCGCTGCCGCTGTTGGTGATGCGGGCCCGCCCCAGCTCGACCCCCGTGTAGTAGTGGGTGAGGATCTCGCGGTAGCTGTGTCCCCGCTGCGCCATACCGTACGAGCCCACCTGGCACATGCCGACGCCGTGACCGAAGCCGCGGCCGGTGAAGAGCCAGCCGGCCTCCCGGTCCTTGGGAGCCAGGCGCTTGGCCGTGAAGAGCGTGTCCGGCACGTCCAGAGTCCACCGGATGGCGAGGCCCTCGACCTCCACGACCTGGCCGTTCTCCCCCTGGATACGGATCTTCCCCACCCGGCCGGACTCGCCGCGGGACAGGATCTCCATATCCCGGAACCCGAGACCCGGGAAACGGGTGTTGACCTGCTTGGCGAGCTGAGAATCGCTGCGGAAGCGGGTCCAGGAGCTGTACGGGCTGCTGCGGTCGAAGGCGACGCCGTCCAGGTCCACCTCCTGGGAGGCGGCGGCGAGCCGGTCCCCGACCCAGAACAGGGTCAGGTGGTCGCCGGTCACCAGCGCCAGGTCGGAGCTGGTGACCGCGTCCCCCTGGCGCCGGAAGGTGGCGAGCTGCTCCGGAAAGTCATAGGTGCGCTCCTCCTTCTCCTTGTCGAGCTTGACCGCCACACGGCGGCCCTGATGAGAGAGGTAGGAGACCTCCTCCCGGCGCACCACCCGCAGCATCTCGGCGAGCGCCAGGAGCATCCCCTCGATCTCGGTGTCGGAGAGCGGCTGGTCCAGCGGACCGGTGAGCAGGCCGCTCTTGACCAGGTACGCCGCCCGCCGCAGGTCATCCTCGCTCCAGTCCCGGGGCGGGTCGTTGAGCAGGTACTCGACATCCTGTGGCGCCAGGAACAGGCGGGCGTCCAGCGCCAGGTCGAAGGCGGCGGCGACGAAGCGCTGGACCTCCCGCCGGTCGAGGGAGGCGAGGCGCTCCCGCGGCGCGGGCAGCCCGGCGAGGAGCGCCAGGTGCTCCAGGCGGGCGGCGAGAGCGCGAGTGGCCGAGCCCCCGGCGGTCGGCGGCAGCAGGCGCTGCGTCAAGCCCTCCGGGAAGTGGACGCCGGCCGGCAGGGTACCGTCGAGCCGGTGGATCCCCCCCTCCATGCAGGGCACCCCCTCCAGGTACGGCTCCAGCTTGAGAGGGAAGACGACGGGCGCGTCCTCGGTGTGGCCGCCGCAGGTGGAGCTGTAGAGGGCGTCCACCAGCCGTCCTTCGAAGAGCAGCACCTGGCCCGCCGTCTCCTGAATGGCGCGGTCGGAAAGCGGGTGCTCCACGTCCATCCCCTTGTAGACCTGGCAACGCGGAGTGGCGCAGATGTCGTACCCCTCGCGGGCGAACTCACCGAGGTTGCGCAGGGTGTAGGTGCGGGCGGCCACCGCCTGCGCCTTGAGTGCCTCGAGCTGGTTGTAGAGCTCCGGCCCCATCTCGCTGGGCACCACGCCGCGCAGGTATTGCTCCACCGGCAGCTCGTTGATCAGGTTGAGCATGCCGCGGTCGTTCAGGTAGACCAGGATGCGGCCGCGGTAGCGCCGGCTCTGGGCGCGGATCCCGCGCTCGGAGGGGGACGAGACGGCGAGCCAGCGGCCGGGGTAGGTGCGGGGGACTCCCCCCTGGATCACCCGCAGCGCCGGATCGGACACGCTGGCGCCGGAGCTGACCACGAAGGCGCCGGTGACGCCGAGGAGCGTCAGGCGCCGCAGATCCTGCTCCGCCGCCTCGCGGGTGGCGTACTGGCCGACCCGCACGCGGTAGAGGTCGATGCCGGCGTCGAAGCTGGCCTCGGCGGGCTGGCCGGTCTCCCGGGCCACGCGGCGGGCGAGCTCCTGCGCCTGGCGCTCGTCGCGGAGCGCCGCCGCCTGCACACGGTAGTACCCGGCCTGGGCGGCGGCCGCGGCCGGCTCGATCCGCAACGGTCCGGTGACCGCCAGCGCCTGCCCTTCGACGGCCGCGGTCAGCGGCTCCTCACAGCAGGGCAGCGTGATGGCCTCGAGGTCGCTGGC
>DASPJI010000820.1:0-3900 GCA_035628695.1 Thermoanaerobaculia bacterium
CGATTAGCCCATGGCCGGACCGTGGCATGGCGCTTGCTGAAACCCCACGGGAGGAAAGGAAGGGACTCGTATGGACAAATTGAACATGGAGCGGCTCCACCTCCTGCTGAAGGGGCACGAGGAGCTGCTGGAGGAAAAGAGGGCGCACCCGGAGGAGTTCCTGCGTCACAACGACGAGTTCCGTGAGAGCTTCAACCGGGTGGTCCGGTCGACCATCGTCCCCGTCCTGGAGGAGATCAAGGACGTGATGGTCGGCAAAGTGGAGTCGGCCTCCATCTTCCACCGGCTGACGGCCGCGGGGCTCAAGGTCAAGCTCGACCGCTGGGAGGACTACGAGCGCTCGCTGCTGTTCTTCGGCGACGAGGCCACCCGCATGGTGCGCATCACCCACGAGGGCGTGGGCTTCGGGCTCCTCGCCCAGAAGCTCCCCCTGTCGCAGATCACCCCCGCCCTGGTGGAGGAGGAGGCGATGAAGTTCCTGCGCCGCCTCTTCGGCCAGGAGCAGCTCCGCCGCCCGCTGCACCTCGAGGAGCGCCGCCGTCTCCCCGGCCCGGCGAGCGGCTGGCGCGGCGCGGAAGCCGAGCTCGTCCGGATCTGACCCCGTCCGCCCCGGACCCGGTCATCCGGACCCGGGTCGGTCGCCAAATAGAAAGGGCCCCGAAAATCGGGGCCCTTTCCTTATTGCTGCAAAGGGAGCCTTCTACTAGTAGAGGGCGTTGATGGCGTTGCGGTCGTCCGCCTCGATCGTGGCCGGGCCGTTGTTGCAGGACGCCACCGACGGGTACATCGTCGAGCCGGAGACGTTGCTGTGGCCGAGGCCCAGCAGGTGGCCGACCTCGTGCACCATGACACCCTCGATGTAGAACTCGCTGGAGCAGCCGTCGGGCTCGGCGACCGAGGTCCAGGCGTAGCGGGTGTTGGTCACGATGTCCGCGTCCGTGATGCGGTAGCTGCCATCGGCACGCTGGTTGTAGAAGCCGGTGAAGGTGGCGGCCAGGCAGGAGCCCTTGCAGGCCCGCTGCGGGTCGGTGAAGTTGAGCATCGGCTGGCCGTCGCCCAGGCGCCAGCCCGAGACCGAGCCCGAGACGGCGGTCAGCATGGTGCCGGCGCCGGCGCCGTTCCAGGCGGTGATGGCGGCGACGGTGGCGCTGACGCCACGGGTCGCGTCCGTGATGGAGGAGGCGCCGCGGCTGTCGACGATGATCCGGGGCGCGGTGTCCCAGGTGCGGTTGGGGCTGAGGAGAACGTAGGCCGAGGCGGTGCTGACCACCAGCGCGCCCATGGCGAAGCCGGCGAGAATGCGCGAAGTCTTCATGATCTGATCTCTCCTCCAGTCCTTAATTGTTCACAAAGGCGCGGGCGCGCTCGGCACGCTCCCGGATCTGCTGCTTGAACGACTCGAGCTCCTTGGCCACCGGACGGATCGCCTGACGGCCATCCGGGGTGAGCAGGTTGACGCCGGACTCCAGCGTCGGGATGGCCTTCTCCATGCCACGCTCGAAAGCGACCCGGTACTGCCCCTGGCGGTAGCCGGTCACCTCGACCGTGCCGTCGGCCTGGTTCTGCACGAACAGCAGAACGCGGTCACCGGCGCGGAAGCCGGGGAAGCCATGAGCCTCCACCGTGTAGCCGCCCACCGTGCCGCCGAAGGTCTTGACCCGCAGCACCGTCGGAGAGTCGCCGGCGATCGTGTCCGTGACCTGCACCAGCGCCTCGCTCACGATCACGCTGCCGTCGGAGGTCCAGAACGAATTGATCTTGAGAACCTCGCCCTGGACGATCGCGTCCGACTGCTCCACCAGCTGGTCCGGAGTCAGCGCCACGAACGTCGAGGCGCCTACCGGCAGAGCGGCGGTCAGAACCAACGCAAACAGACCGACCCAAAAGAAACGCTTCATCGAAACCTCCTTGTCCCTCATCAGGGTTCCACGGTATCCCGCGCCAGATCAGCGGGGGAATGAGTCAGGGGATCCATGAAGGGCAACGGCCGTGCCAGCCTGGAGGGTCGCGAAGAGCCCACTGAAAACAATAGGCTTACACGGGATCGCGGGCGCCTCGCAACCCGGGGTGGATCAAAAATCGATCCACCCCGGTGGATCAAGGATTGACCGCGGGTCAGTCATTAACCCCCGCCGGTCACGAGAGGCCCTCCCCCTCCGCTCCCGCCGCCACGTCCCGATAGACGATCTCGCCGACGAGCTGCATCGCCTGCGGGCCCGAGCCGCGCAGCAGCGCCGCCAGGGCCACGGGCGAGCGGCCCAGGCACTCGGCGCCATGAAAGAGGAGCGCCAGAGCCGGATCGAACCGCGTCATCCTGCCGACCGGCTCGCCGGCGCTGCGCAGCTCGTACCCCTGAGGGCCGCGCTCCTCCCCCAGCACGTACAGCGGCTCCCGGCCGCAGGCCTCCAGCACCGCCAGCAGGCGCAAGGCGCGGGCGTGCCCGTCGCACACCACCAGCGGCTCGTGCCCTTCGCCCGGGCTCTCCCAGACCCGGAACAGCCCCCAGCCGTCCGCCACCTCCACCACCTTCCACGGCCCCGCCAGGTCCACCTCCGCCGTACCGGTGTCCTCCATCTTCCGCAGCATCTCCAGGAATCGGGCGTTGAAAGCATTGTACGGCCTGGCACTCATTGAGTCTTCGGTCATGCAGTCGCCTCCTTGGGTTCTCCAGTCCGGGGACCAAGATACAGATGGACTGATTTAAGCGTCAACTTCTTACGCTTAATTCACTGAAGTGGAGCTCCGAGTCGCCATGGTGTAGACTATGAGCACTATGTCCGACGAACACGTTGCGAGACTCAACTCCGTCCTGCGAAGCGCCATCCGCTTGTCCGATTTCTCGAACCGGGACATCGAGAGGAAGCTCGGATTCAGCGGCGGCTATCTCAGCCGTCTGTTCGGGGGAGCCATCGACATCAAGATGAGCCACATCCTGGACGTCTGCGAGATCATCGGCCTCTATCCTCACGAGTTCTTCCAGATGGCCTTCCCGCCGGAGCAAGGCGAGCCGAGCCCGCTGATGAAGAAGATCCTGGATATGACGCCGGGGTCCCGGCCCATCCAGATCCCCGGCGCGCCACCCCCGCCCCCTCCACCGGCCCTGACGCCGCGCGAGATCCAGGAGAAGATCGTGGACGCGCTCCGCATGGTCTTCGCGGACCTCGAGAAGCCGCGGTAGCCCTCACCCCTCCCTGGGGCTGGCGGCCCAGGCTGAAAGAAGGGCCACCCCCTTCGGGGGCTTGGAAGGATGAGTCCCCGGAGGGGACGGCCCTTTCCTTAGCCTGGGCCGTCAGCCCCAGATTTCGAGCACCCCCCTTCTGGACGCCGGGCGGGGGCCTCCTCCCCCCCTGGGCGGTGGCGTGGGAGGGAGCGGGGGAGGACCGAGGTGGGGGGTTGTTTTTTTCGAGGCCGGCCCGGAGGCCGTACCCCGGGAAACGACCGTCCTACCCGGGGTAGGAAGGCCGTACCCGGCGGCGGGAGGCCGTACCCGGTCGGATGGAGCCCGCGCCCGCGGGGATCAACTTCCTACCCGCGGGTAGAGGCCGCTACCCGGGGGGATCGCGGCCCTACCCCGGGTACGGAGCCCGTAGCCCGGGGGATGGCGCCTCTTTCGCGGGGGATGCCGGAAGCCTCAGCCGAAGCGCGGCTCGTAGCGCGCGTAGGGGTCGTGCTCGGCCCGGCGCAGGAAGTCCACGAGGCTCTGGAGGAATCCGGCCGTGACGATGCGCTGCTCCAGGACCTCCCGGAGCACGAGCAGCGCCTCCACCTGGGCGTCATTGATCTTGAGGCCCCGGAACACCCCGAAGGCCTCGTCGGCCAGGAGGCAGGCCTCGTCCGAGGCGTTGCGGTGCATGAGGATGACGGCGAGGTCGAGGGAGGCCATGGCGGCGTGGGCCCGGT
>DASPJI010000821.1:0-2280 GCA_035628695.1 Thermoanaerobaculia bacterium
CTCACCGGTGACGAGGCGTGGGCAGTCCATCCGGCGACGAATCCCGGCCGCGAGGGACTCGGGGCGGGGAACCTGGCGCACGTGCTCTTCACCTCGGGCTCCACCGGCCGTCCCAAGGGGGTCGCAGTCTCCCATCGCAACGTCGTCCGCCTGGTGCGCGAGAGCCGCTTCGCCGACCTCGGCCCGGACCAGGTCTTCCTGCAGTTCGCGCCCCTCGCCTTCGATGCCTCGACCCTGGAGATCTGGGGATCGCTGATCAACGGCGGCCGGCTGGCGCTCTTCCCGCCGGGGCCTGCCTCCGTCGAGGAGCTGGCCGGGGTGGTGGCCGAGCAGGGGGTGACCACGCTCTGGCTGACCGCCGGCCTCTTCCACCGGATGGTGGAGGCCCGGCCCGCCGGCCTGGAATCGCTCCGCCAGCTCCTCGCCGGTGGCGACGTCCTCTCTCCGGCGCACGTGCGGCAGGCTCTGGAGATGCTCCCCGGCTGCACGTTGATCAACGGCTACGGTCCGACCGAGAACACCACGTTCACCTGCTGCCACGCGATGACGGACCCCGGCGCGGTGGAGGCGCCGGTACCCATCGGCCGGCCGATTTCCAACACCCGGGTCTACGTGCTCGACGGGCACCTGCTGCCGGTGCCGCCGGGGACCTACGGCGAGCTCTACGCGGCGGGGGACGGCGTCGCCCGGGGCTACGTCCGCCGGCCGGAACTGACGGCGGAGCGCTTTCTGCCCGACCCCTTCGCCGCCTCTCCCGGCGGCCGGCTCTACCGCACGGGGGACCTAGCCCGCTTCCGGGCGGACGGGACGGTGGAGTTCCTGGGCCGTAACGACCAGCAGGTGAAGATCCGCGGCTTCCGCATCGAGCCCGGCGAGGTGGAGGCGGTTCTCGCCGAGCACCCCGCGGTGTCTGCCGCCGCCGTGGTGGTCCGGCGCGACGGCCAAGCGGGAGGTGAGGCCCGCCTGGCCGCCTACTTCATCCCCCGGGAGCCGGTGGAGGCCGGAGAGCTCGTCCGCCATCTCGAGCGGCGGCTCCCGTCCTACATGGTGCCGGCGGATTTCGTGTCCCTGGCGGCCCTCCCGCTCACCGCCAACGGCAAGGTGGACCGCCGGGCGCTGCCGGAGCCGCCGCGGCCGGTGTCAAGCACGGTCACGAACCGCCGGTGGCCGCGGGACCCGCAGGAGGTGCTTCTGGCGGCCCTCTTCGCCGAGGTGCTGCGCCTCGACCGGGTGGGCATCGACGACGACTTTTTCGCCCTGGGCGGCCACTCCCTCCTCGCTACCCAGCTCGTGTCGCGGGTGCGCCAATCGCTCGGGGTGGAGCTGCCGCTCCGTGCCCTGTTCGAGGAGCCGACCGTGGCGGATTTGGCCGCGGTCATCGCCCGCACCGCCCGGGAGGAACTGCCGCCCGTCGAGCCGGCACAGCGGGACCGGCCGCTCCCGCTCTCGTTCGCTCAGGAGCGGCTCTGGTTCCTCGACCGCTTCGAGCCCGGGAGCGCCGCCTACAACATGCCGGCCGCCGTGCGCCTGACCGGCCGGCTCGGCGTGCCGGCGTTCGCCGCCGCCCTGGGGGAGATCGCCCGCCGCCACGAGGCGCTACGCACCACCTTCGGCACGGGGGCCGATGGCGCGCCAGTGCAGGAGATCGCGCCCTGGGAGCCGCTGCCTCTGCCGGTGCTGGACCTCTCAGGCCTTCCGTCTGCCGTGCGCGAGGAGGAGGCGCGGCGGCTGGCCGTGGAGGAGGCGCGGCGACCGTTCGACTTGGCCCGCGGTCCGGTGCTGCGCGGCGGCCTGGTGCGCCTGGGTGAAGTGGAGCACCTGGCGCAGCTCACCCTGCATCACATCGCGGGCGACGGCTGGTCCATGGGCATCCTGATCCGCGAGCTGACCGTGCTCTATGGCGCCCTGCTGGAGGGATGCCCGTCGCCGCTACGCGAGCTGCCTCTGCAATACGCGGACTTCGCCGTCTGGCAGCGCGGGTGGCTGGCGGGGGAGCGGCTGGCGGCCGAGATCGCGCACTGGCGGGAGCGGCTCGCCGGCGCGCCGCCAGCGCTCGACCTGCCCTCGGACCGGCCGCGGCCCGCCGTCCGCACGTCGCAGGGCGCGAGCCTGCCGTTCGCACTGCCGGCGGACCTCTCCCGCGAGCTGCGGGCGCTGTCCCGCGACCGCGGCGTCACCCTCTTCATGACTCTGTTGGCCGGTCTCCAGACTCTCTTCGCCCGCTACACCGGCCAGATCGACGTGAGCGTCGGCACTCCCATTGCCGGCCGCCATCACCTG
>DASPJI010000822.1:0-12608 GCA_035628695.1 Thermoanaerobaculia bacterium
CCTGGAAGCCCTGCCGTTGACTCCCAACGGCAAGGTGGACCGTAAGGCGTTGCCGGCGCCGCAGTCGGCGGCGCGTGAGCGGGCCGGCGCGGAGACCCGGCTGACCGAGATGCAGGAGCTGTTGGCCGGCATCTGGTCCGAGGTCCTGGGCCGCGGTCGCGTCGGCGCCGGGGACAATTTCTTCGACCTCGGTGGGCACTCGCTGTTGGCCACGCGGGTGGCCTCGCGGGTGCGGACGGTCTTGGGCGTCGAGCTGCCGTTGCGGGCGATCTTCGAACAGCCGACGGTGGCGGGGCTGGCGGAGCGCGTTCAGGCGGCACAAGGGATCCCGCAACCTCCTCCGATCGTGCCCGTGTCGCGCGACACTCCGGAGGGCGGCCTGCCACTCTCCTTCGCCCAGCAGCGGTTCTGGCTCCTGGACCAGCTCAAGCAGGACAGCGCGGCGTACAACATCCCCCTGGCGGTGCGGATGACCGGTGCGCTTCAGGTCGGTCTGCTGGAACGGGTCTTCGCCGAGATGGTGCGCCGGCACGAGACGCTGCGCACCACCTTCGCCTCTCGCGAGGGGAGCCCCATCCAGGTGATCGCCGCACCCCGGGTCGAGCTGCCGGTGCTGGACCTGTCGCATCTACCGGATCCGGAGGAGCGGGCGCTCGGTCTCTCCTACGAAGAGGCGTGGCGGCCGTTCGACCTGGAGCGCGGACCGCTGCTGCGCCTGGTGCTGTTGCGGCTGGGCGAGCGGGACCACGTCCTGCTGCTGACGATGCACCACATCATCTCGGACGCCTGGTCGATGGGCGTGCTGCTGCGCGAAATCGGGGCCCTGCTCGCAGCTTCCCCGCTCCCCAAGTTGCCGGTGCAGTACGCCGACTTCGCCGTCTGGCAGCGGAGCTGGCTGCAAGGCGAGGTGCTGGAGGCGCAGCTCGCCTATTGGCGGCACCAGTTCGCAGGCGCGCCGCAGGTGCTGGAGCTGCCGACGGACCGGCCGCGGCCGGCCGCACAGACCTTCCGGGGAGCGTCACAAAAAATCTGCTTGCCGCCGGAGCTGTCGGCGGCGGTGCACGGGCTCTGCCGGCGCGAGGGCGTGACCCCCTTCATGGCCCTGCTTGCCGCCTGGGCCGTCCTGCTGGGCCGTCACGCCAACCAGGAGGATGTGCTGGTGGGCACGTCGGTCGCCGGCCGCAACCGCCGCGAGGTCGAAGACCTGATCGGCCTTTTCGTCAACACCCTGGCGCTGCGGGTCCATCTGACGGAGAGCCCGTCCGGCGCTCCGGGCTTCGGCGAGCTGCTGGGCCGGGTACGGCGTGCAGCCCTCGACGGCTACACCCATCAGGACGTTCCTTTCGAGCGGCTGGTGGAGGAGCTGGCGCCCGAGCGCAGCCAGGCCCACTCGCCGCTGTTCCAGGTCATGCTCGTGCTCCAGAACGCGCCCGGAGAGGGCCTGTCGCTGCCGGGGCTTACCCTCACGCCGCTCGCCCTGGACGGAGAGGTGGCGAAGTTCGACCTCACGTTGGCCCTGGAGGAGCGGCGGGACCGGGTCTTCGAAGGCGCGCTGGAGTACAACACCGACCTGTTCGACGGCAGCACGGCGGTCCGGATGCTGGAGCGGTGGCAGCTCCTGCTCGACAGGGCGGTGGCCGATCCGGCGCGCCCGGTCGCGGAGCTGCCGCTACTGACTGAGGCGGAGCGGTTCCAGTTGCTGTCCACCTGGAACGATACGGCGGCAGCGCCTCTCGCCGAGCCCTGGCTCCACGTCAGGTTCCAGGCGGTGGCCGCCCGGTATCTGGGCGAGGTGGCGCTGATTCAGGCAGAGCGGAGGCTCACCTTCGAGGATGTGGCCCATCGGGCGGAGCGTCTCGCCGCCGGTCTCGCGGACCTGGGCGTCGGTCCGGAGGTCGTGGTGGGGCTGCGGTTCGAGCGCTCGCCGGAGCTGGTGATCGCGGCTCTGGGCGTGCTGATGGCCGGCGGGGCGTACCTGCCGCTCGACCCTGCGCATCCTGAGGAGCGCCAGGCTACGCTGCTCGCCGATGCCGGCGCCGCGCTCGTCCTCTCCCGCGAGACCTGGCCCGATGCTGCGGCTCGAGCTCTGCCGGCGGTCGACCCCGAAGGCTTGGCCTACGTGCTCTACACCTCGGGGTCGACCGGCCGTCCCAAGGGGGTCATGGTTCAGCACCGGGCCTTGGCGCGTTACCTCGACTGGGCGATCGAGGCCTATGCGGTAGAGGCCGGCCAGGGAGCGCCGGTCCACTCCTCGCTGGCGTTCGACCTGACGGTGACCGGTCTGTGGGTGCCGTTGCTGGCCGGCCGCCCGGTGACGCTGCTGCCCGAGGAGCACGGCGTCGAGGCGCTCGCCGCGACCGTCCGCCCCGTAGCGGACTTCAGCCTGGTCAAGCTGACGCCGGCCCATCTGGATCTCCTTGCCCAACAGGTCGCTCCGGAGTCGGTGGCGGGCTGGACGCGGGCGCTGGTAGTGGGCGGTGAGGCGTTGCGGCAGGAGAGCCTCGCCTTCTGGCGCGCGCACGCTCCCGCGACGCGGATCTTCAACGAGTACGGCCCCACCGAGACGGTGGTGGGCTGCTCGGTGTACGAGGTCCCGGTGTCCGCCGGTTCGTTGCCGATCGGCCGGCCGATCGCCGGAGCGCGCCTGTACGTGCTGGACCGTGGCCTCCATCCGTCGCCGGTGGGGGTGATCGGCGAGTTGTGGATCGGCGGCGAAGGCGTTACCCGTGGCTACCGGCGAGACCCGTGGCAGACCGCGGAGCGCTTCTTCCCCGATGCGTTCTCCACCGCTCCGGGGGCGCGGCTCTACCGGAGCGGCGACCTGGCGCGCTGGCGCGCGAACGGCGTTCTCGAGTACCTCGGCCGTACCGACCACCAGCTCAAGGTCCGCGGTTTCCGGATCGAGCCGGGCGAGATCGAGAGCGTGCTGCGCCGCCACCCTGCCGTGCGCGACGTGGCGGTGCTGGCGCGCCCCGGCGCTCTCGGCGATGCGAGCCTCGCCGCCTTCGTCGCGGCCGATCCCGCGGCTCTGACGGGGGCGGAGCTGCGCGACCTCCTCGCGCGCCACCTGCCGGACTACATGGTGCCGGCCGCGATGGTAGTGGTGGACGATCTACCCCTGACGTCGAACGGCAAGGTCGACCGCGAGGCGCTCCTCCGGCTCGAGCCCGTACCGCAGGAGGTGGCCGCGAGCCCGGCGGCACCGCGCACCCCCGAAGAGGAGCTGATGGCCGGCCTCTTCGCTCAAGTGCTCGGGATTGAGCAGGTCGGCCTCGACGACAACTTCTTCGATCTTGGCGGTCACTCGCTGCTGGCGATGCAGCTGATCGCGCGAGTGCGCGAGATCTGGCAGGCGAAGGTGTCGCTGGTCGCTTTCTTCAAGATACCCACCGTCGCCAGCTTGCTGGCCCGTCTCCGCTCGCCCTCGGGAGCCGCGAGGGAGCTCCCGCCGCCGTTCGAGCGCGGGCCGGCGGGCGAGGACGCCCCGCTGTCGTTTGCCCAGATGCGGCTGTGGATTGTCGATCAGATCGAGCCGGACAGCCCGGCCTACAACATCCCATTCGCCCTCCGGCTGCGTGGGCGGCTGTCACGGGAGGCGCTGGATGCTGCGATCGGCGAGGTGGTGCGGCGGCACGAGATCCTGCGCACCACCTTCCCGGCCGTGCTGGGCGACCCCGTGCAGCGGATATCGCCGCCTTGCCGGCATCTCTCGCCACTCCTCGATCTCTCCGCGCTCCGGGAGACCAGGGAGGATCAGGTGCTCGCGCTGGCCAGGGAGGAGGTCCTCCGGCCGTTCGATCTCGCGGCCGGACCGCTCTTTCGCTCGACGCTGCTGCGGCTGGGCGACGCCGATCACGTGCTGCTCTTCACGCTCCACCACATCATCGGCGACGGCTGGTCGACCGGTGTGCTGGTCCGTGAGGTCGGCGAGTTCTACCGTGCCCTGCTGGCCGGCCGCCCTTCCTCTCTGCCCGAGCTGCCGATCCAGTACGCGGACTACTCGCGCTGGCAGCGGCGCTGGCTGCAGGGAGAGGTACTCGAGGAGCAGCTCGAGTATTGGCGCCGGCAACTGGCGCCGCCGTTGCCGGTCCTGGACCTCCCGACCGACCGGCCGCGTCCAGCGGCGCCCAGCGGCCACGGTGACTTTTGTGAGCTCCCGCTGACGCCGGAGCTGTCCGACGCCTTGATCGGCCTCGGCCGCCAGCAGGGCACCACGCTCTTCATGACCCTGCTGGCCGGCTTCTACGCCCTGCTCCAGCGTTACACCAGCCAGGACGACCTGGTGATCGGTACCGACATCGCGAACCGCGGCAACCTGGAGACTCAGGCGCTGATCGGCTTCTTCGTCAATCAGCTCGTGCTGCGGGTCGGGATCGGCCCGGCAGCGAGCTTCGAGGAGCTGCTCGGGCAGGTGCGGACGATGGCGCTCGAAGCCTATGGCCACCAGGATCTCCCCTTCGAGAGGCTGGTCAAAGAACTGCAGCCGGAGCGCGATCTCGCCCGCCAAGCACTCTTCCAGGTCACTTTCACGCTCCAGAACGATTCGCCGTCGAAGCTCGATCTGGAGGGCCTGACTCTGGAGCCCTTGCAACTCGGCAGCGCGACGGCGAAGCTCGATCTGCGTGTCGAGGCAAGGCAGATAGGGAGGCGCCTCATCCTGGGCGCCGAATACAGCCTCGACCTCTTCGATGACGTGAGGATCGAGCGCCTGCTGCTGCATTTCGCGGCCCTGCTGCAGGAGGTCGCCGCCCGCCCCCAGGGGCGACTCTCCGAATTCGATCTGCTGTCGGCGGCGGAGCGGAGCTGTCTGATGCTGGAGATCGGCGATGGCGGCGAGGCGCCCGTCAGCCCCGGTTTCATGCCCGAGCTCTTCTTCCGCCGTGCCGCCGAGCATCCCGACGTGGTGGCGCTGGCGCACGGCGGCGAGCAGTGGACGTACGGCGCCCTGGCGGCGTGGACCTCCTCGCTGGCGCGGGTGCTGCGCCGGAGCGGCGTCGGATGCGAAGCGCGAGTCGGCGTGTTCGGCGAGCGCGGGCCGGGCATGCTGGCGGCGATGCTGGCCATCCTCGAGGCGGGAGGCGCCTTCGTACCGCTGGAGCCTCAGCTGCCGGACGCGCGGCTCGCCTCGATTCTCGCCACGGCGCAGCCGCGCTGCATTGTCGCGTCCCGGCGCTTCGACACCCGGGCTGAGCTTCTGGCCGGTCCGGCCGCGGTGCTGCTCTGGGATGACGACGGGCGGGCAGAAGGCTCGCCGCGCCGCGAGCCGCCGGCGCCAATTGATCCCCGCCAACTGGCTTGTGTGTTCTACACCTCGGGCTCGACCGGGATGCCGAAGGGTGCCATGGTCGAGCACCAGGGGATGCTCAACCACCTGCTGGCCAAGGTCGAGTTGCTGGCGTTGAGCCCTGGCAGCGTCGTGGTGCAGAACGCCTCGCATGGCTTCGACATCTCGGTCTGGCAGTTCCTGGCGGCGCTGCTCGCGGGCGGCCGCGTCGTGGTCTACGACGAGGAGACGGCGCTCGACCCGATCGCTTTGCTGCGGGCGCTCGCCCGCGACGGCGCGACGGTTCTGGAGACCGTGCCGACGCTTCTGGAGCCGCTGCTGACGATGTCGTCGCAGCTTGCGGCCGAGGGAGAAGAGATCGCTCTGCCCGCTCTGTCGTGCCTGATCTCGAACGCGGAGACGTTGCCGGTGCCGCTGGCCCGGCGCTGGTTCGAGCAGTATGGCGAGGTGGCGCTGTTCAACACCTACGGCGCGACGGAGTGCTCGGACGACACGACGCACTGGCGGATGCGGGAGGCTCCCGGGGAGGGCTGTGTGCGGGTGGCGGTGGGGAGTCCGATCCGGGGGTTCCGGATCCACGTAGTGGACCGATGGGGTCGCCTGATTCCGCGCGGCTGCGTGGGGGAGATCGCGATGGCGGGCGTGGGGGTGGGGCGCGGCTATCTGGGGGATGCGGAGAAGACGGCGAGGACGTTCATGCCGGACCCGTTCTCCGGGTTGATAGGGGAGCGGATGTACCGGACTGGAGACCTGGGGCGCTGGACGGAGCAGGGGGAGCTGGAGTTCCTGGGCCGGCGAGACCATCAGGTCAAGGTGCGGGGGCATCGCGTCGAGCTGGGGGAGATCGAGGCGGTGCTGGGCCGCCATCCGCAGGTGCGGGAGGTGGCGGTGCTGGCGCGCGAGGACGGTCACGGCCCGGCGCGCCTGGTCGCCTACGTCATCCCGCGTACCAGCGAGCCGGAAGAGGGGACCGGAGAGCCGGAGCTGCGCCTGCGCGACTTCGTGGCCGGGGCCCTCCCCGCCTGGATGGTGCCGTCCGCGTTCGTGACGCTGCCGGAGTTCCCGCTCACGCCCAACGGCAAGCTGGATCGCCGCGCTCTGCCGGCTCCCGACGCGCGGCCCGAGCTCGCCGAGGACTACACGGCGCCGCAAGGGGCGGTCGAGAAGACGTTGGCCGAGATCTGGGCGCAGGTCATCGGCATCGATCGCGTCGGCCTCCACGACAACTTCTTCGAGCTCGGCGGCGACTCCATTCTGGCCATTCAGATCGCCGCGCTGGCGCATCGCGCCAGTCTCGGCGTGACGCCGCGGGATCTCTTCCTGCACCAGACAGTCGCCGAGCTGGCGGTGGTGGCGCGGAGCCAGGAGATCGTCCGGGTGACACAGGAGCTGGTCTCCGGCCCCGTGCCGCTCACCCCCATCCAGCACTGGTTCTTCGAGCAGGGCCTGGCGGCGCCGTGGCACTTCAACCAGACGGTCTTCCTGCAGATTCAGCGGCGGCTCGATCCCGCGGCGCTCCACCGGGTTGTGGCGCAGCTCCTCCGGCACCACGACGCCTTGCGCCTGCGCTTCTGGCGGCAAGGGGACGAGTGGCGGCAGCTCCACGCCGCGCCGGACGAGAGCGTGCCCTTCGCGCATATCGACCTCACGATGGTGCCGGAGTCGCTCCGCGCCTCGGTGATCGAGGCCGCGGCCGCCGCTGCGCAGACCAGCCTCGATCTGGCTGCCGGCCCGCTCCTGCGCTATGTCTACTTCGATCTGGGCCCCCATCTGCCCCCCCGGCTGCTGCTGATCGTCCATCACTTGGTCGTGGACGGTGTCTCCTGGCGGGTGCTGCTGGAAGACCTCGAGACCGGCTACCGGCAGGCGGAGAGGGGGGAGGCGATCGAGCTCCCGGCCAAGACCAGCTCCTTCAAGGCCTGGGCCGAGCGGCTGGACGAGCACGTGCGCGCGGGGGGCTTAGAGGAGGAGGCCGCCTATTGGCTCGCCACGGAGCGGGCCCTGGCCGCGCCGCTGCCTGTGAGCTTCCCCGAGGGTGCCAATACCGTCTCATCCGCCCGGACCGTCTCCCGCACGCTCGGCTCCGAGGAGACCACACTGCTCCTTCAGGAGGTCCCGAAGGCTTATTCCACCCAGATTGACGACGTCCTGATGACGGCGCTGGCGCTGGCCTGCCGGAGCTGGCTGGGTGGCGGCGCGATCCAGGTGGTCCTCGAGAGCCACGGACGGATCGGTCTGTTCGCGGATCTGAATCTCTCCCGCACCGTCGGCTGGTTCACCAGCGAGGCGCCGGTGCTCCTCGACGTCAACGGCGCGGCGACGCCGGGCGATGCGCTCAAGTCGGTCAAGGAGCAGCTCCGTGCGGTCCCCAACGAGGGTGTGGGCTACGGAGCACTGCGCTATCTGGGACCGCAGTGGATCCGTGACCGGCTACGCGAGCTGCCGCCGGCGCAGATGATCTTCAACTATCTCGGTCAGCTCGACCGGGTACTCCCCGCGGACTCGCTCTTCCTGCTGGCCGAGGAGGCGAGCGGGCCGACGCTCAGCCCGCACGCCCGGCGCGAGCACGTCCTGGAGCTCGAGGCGGGTATCGCCGGCGGGCGCATGAGCTTGAGCTGCACCTACAGCGAAAACCTCCATGCTCGCGCCACGATCGAGCGACTCGCCGACAGCTTGCTGGCAGAGCTGCGATCGGTGATCGCCCACTGCGCGGATCCCGACGTGGCCGGCTATACCCCCTCCGACTTCCCACAAATGCAGATTTCCCAGGGGGAGCTGGACGATTTGCTCTCCCACCTGGAGGAGTTTTGATGTCCCGCGCGAGAGCCGTCGAGAACCTCTACCCCCTCTCTCCCATGCAGAAGGGGCTGTTGTTCCATACCATCGGCAGCCCGGACTCGGGGCTGTACATCACGCAATCGGTTTATGAGTTGCGAGGAGAGGTCGAGAGGCAGGCGCTCGCGCGGGCGTTGCAGAGCGTGCTCGACCGGCACTCCGTCCTCCGTACCGCCTTTCATTGGGAGCGTCGGGACGAGCCGTTCCAGGTGGTCTATAAAGAGGCGAGGGTCCCCCTGCAGGAGCTCGACTGGCGGGAAGTCCTGCCCGCGGAATTGGAGAGACGGCAGCAGGACTTCCTGCGGCAGGACCGCCAGCACGGCTTCGACATCGCCCGGCCGCCGCTGCTGCGGGTCGCTCTGATCCGGCTCACCGAGAGCTCCTGGCGGCTGGTCTGGAGCCATCACCACCTGCTGCTGGACGGTTGGTCCCTGCCGCTGCTGTTCAACGAGTTCGCCGCCTTCTACGAGGCGTTCCGCCAGCAGCGCGAGCTACAGCTGCCGCGCCCCCGCCCGTTCGCGAACTACATCGCTTGGCTGCAAGGCCAGGACCTGTCGCAGGCCGAGACCTTCTGGCGGCACCTGTTCCAAGGCTTCTCGCCGTCTGCCGACGGACTGGAGGGCCGTGTCCTGCCGTCCGCCCCCGAGGAGGACGGCGAGCGAGCCGGCGAAGCGGCCGTGGAGCGGGGGCACCTGTTCGGGACAGAAGAGACGGAGCGCCTGGCGGCCTTCTGCCGTCAGCACCAGCTCACGCTGAACACGCTGATCCTGGGGGCCTGGTCGCTGTTGCTCGGCCGCGTGAGCGGCAGCGACGACGTGGTCTTCGGCGTCACCGTCTCCGGGCGCCCGCCAGAGCTCGAAGGGGTGGAGACCATGGTGGGGGTCTTCATCAACACTCTGCCGCTGCGGGTGGTGATGCCCGGCCAGCAGCAGGTTCTCCCCTGGTTGACCCGGCTTCAGCTCCAGCAGGTGGAGCTGCGACGGTTCGAGCACACCCCCCTGGTCGACATCCAACGCTGGAGCCGCATCCCCGCCAACCAGCCGCTGTTCGACAAGTTCGTCGTGTTCGAGAACTACCCCGGAGACCGGCGGTCGTCCGCCGGTCAGGTCTCTCTGCAAAGCGAGCAAGTGAGCACGGTCATCACGACCAACTACCCGCTCGGGCTGATCGTGGGACCGGCCGGCAGGCTGCTGCTGAAGCTCGTCTACCACGCCGCCCGCTACGATGACGTGGCAATCCTGCGGCTGCTCGAGCACCTGCGAGCCCTGCTCGAAGGACTGGTCTCCCGCCCCCTGCAGCTCCTGATGGATGTGCCGTGGCTCACGCCGGCGGAGGCGCATCAGCTCCGCACCGAGTGGACCGAAATGCACCCGGCGTCGCTGCCGGTCTCTTCGATCCCCGCCGCTTTCGAGCAGTGGGCCGAACGGACGCCGCAGGCGACCGCTCTGGTCTGCGCCGGCGAGGAGAGGACCTACGGCGACCTGAACCGGGCGGCCAACCGACTCGCCTGGCATCTGCTGCGGCACGGCGCCGGCGCGGGGGTGCGGGTCGGCATCTGCGTCGAGCGTTCGATCGCGATGATCGTGGGCTTGCTGGGAATCCTCAAGACCGGCGCCGCCTACGTGCCGCTCGACCCTGCGAATCCGGCCGAGCGGCTGGAGTACATGCTGGCGGACAGCGGCGCGCGGTTGCTCGTGGTGCGCGGCGCCTGGCCCGGCGGGGAGCCGGCCGCCAGCGTCACGCTCGTCGACCTGGACGGATTGAATCTCGACCGCGAGGACAACGAGGACGGCGAGGATCCGAAGATCGAGATCTCCTCCGGGTCCCTGGCCTACGTGATCTACACGTCGGGTTCGACCGGCCGGCCGAAAGGGGTCCTCATGACCCAGGCGAACGTGCTCCGCCTCTTCGCCTCGACCCGGGAGCGCTTCGGGTACGGCAGCGCCGACGTCTGGACCCTCTTCCATTCGTATGCCTTCGATTTTTCGGTCTGGGAGATCTGGGGCGCTCTGCTCCACGGCGGCCGGCTGGTCGTGGTCCCCTTCGCCGTCAGCCGTTCGCCGGAGAGCTTCCACGCTCTCCTGCGCCAGCAAGGCGTGACGATCCTCAGCCAGACCCCCTCGGCCTTTTACCAGCTCATCTGGGTCGAGTCGATCCTGCGGGAGCGGGAGGGGAGCGCACCGGCCCTGCCGCGCCTGCGCCTGGTGGTCTTCGGCGGCGAGGCCCTCGATTTCGCACAGCTCGCGCCGTGGATCGAGCACCACGGCGACCGGCAGCCCGAGCTGAACAACATGTACGGGATCACGGAGACGACCGTCCACTGCATGCAGCGCCGGATTCATCGGGGGGATCTGCCCACCGGCCGTAGCGTCATCGGCCGGCCGCACCCGGACATGTCGATCCATGTGGTAACCCCCGGCTCCGCGCTGGTGCCGCTCCCGGTGCCGATCGGTGTACCGGGAGAGATCTGGGTCGGCGGCGGCGGCTTGGCCATGGGATATCTCGGCCGTCCCGCGCTGACGGCCGAACGCTTCATTCCGGACCCCTTCGGCACCGAGCCCGGGGGGCGGCTCTACCGGTCGGGGGACCTCGCGCGCCATCTCGACAGCGGTGACATCCAGTATCTGGGACGCATCGACTTCCAGGTCCAGATCCGTGGCTTCCGCGTCGAGCTGGGGGAGATCGAGACGGCGCTGCACCTTCACACTGCGGTTCTCCAGAGCGTGGTCCTGGCCCATGGGGGCGGGAGAGCAGCGGGGACCGGGACGAGGTTGTCCGCCTACATCGTCCTGCGGACCGGCGGGCCTCTCACCGCCGCCGATCTGCGGGCGTATCTCGCGAGCCGGCTACCGGAGCACATGGTGCCGTCCCGCTTCTTCTTCCTGGAGTCGCTGCCCCTGACGAACAGCGGCAAGGTGGACCGGCAGGCCCTCGCGCTCCTGGAGGGGGAAGACGGGGACGGCGAGGAGGCCGTCCACCAGGAGCCCCGCACGCCGGTCGAGGAGCTTCTCGCCGCGCTCTGGAGCGAGGTGCTGGAAACCCGGGTCGGGATCCACGATGACTTCTTCGAGTCCGGCGGGCATTCGCTGCTCGCCATGCGACTGATCTCCCGGGTCCGCGCCAGCTTCCAGGTGGAACTGCCTCTCCGCGCGCTCATGGAGCATCCGACTGTGGCGGGGCTGGCCCGGGAGCTCGAGGACGCGAAACGCCGGGAGATGGGAGTGAGCGCGCCTCCCATCGAGCGGACGGCGCTGGACGAGCCGCCGCCGCTGTCGTTCGCCCAGCAGCGCCTCTGGTTCATTCAGCAGATGGAGCCGGAGAGCAGCGCCTACAACCTCGCGACGCCCTGGCGGGTCCGGGGCCTCCTCGAGGTCGACGTGCTAGCCCGCAGCCTGCGGGAGATCGTGCGCCGTCACGAGGTGCTGCGCACCACCTTCGAGAGCCGCCAGGGAGGGACCGTGCAGATCGTCCACACGGTGGACCTCAGGTTCCTGGCGCTGATCGACCTCTCCGCCTTGCCGGCGCCGCGGCGGTGGGCCGAGAGCTCCCGCCTGACCCGGGCCGAGGCGCGCCGGCCGTTCGACATGGAGCGGGGACCGCTGCTGCGGACCGCTCTCCTGCGGCTCGAACCGGAGGAGCATGTCGTGCTGTTCACCATGCACCACGTGATCACCGACGGTTGGTCGGCGGATCTGCTGATCAAGGAGCTGAAGGCCCTCTATGGCGCCTTCCTCGCCGGCCGGCCGTCGCCGCTCGACGAGTTGCCGGTGCAGTACGCCGACTTCGCCGTCTGGCAGCGTTCGTGGCTGCAAGGAGAAGTTCTCGACTCGCAACTCGCGTACTGGCGCCGGCGCCTCGGCGACGATCCCGAGCCGCTCGATCTGCCGGCCGATCGCCCGCGGCCGCTGGTGCGCAGTGATCGTGGAGGGGTTTTCGAGCTCGTCCTCGACGAGGCGGCGGCTCTCGCCGGATTGGCGCAGCGCGAGCGTGTGACCCTGTTCATGACCTTGCTCCCGGCGTTTCAGATCTGCCTCCATCGCCTCACGCAGCAGCGCACCCTCAACGTCGGGACCCCGGTATCGGGGAGACATCACCGGCAGCTGGAAGATCTGATCGGATTCTTCGCCAACATACTGGTGCTGCGCTCCGACACGGCGGACGGGCTCGGCTTCCGCCAGCACCTGCTGCAGGCGAAGGAGACCACCCTCGAGGCGTATGCCCATCAGGACCTGCCGTTCGAGAAGCTGGTCGACGAGCTGAAAATCGAGCGCGATCTACGCCGCTCGCCGCTCTTCCAGGTCGTCTTCACGCTGCAGAACGCCGGCGGGGAGGAGCTGCGGTTCCCCGGCCTCGAGCTCTCTCCCTGGGAGTCGGGCTCCGAAGTCTCTCTCTTCGATCTGACCTTGACGGTGATGCAGCGTCCGGGAGGCCTGGTCGGCTCGCTCGCGTTCAGCCGCGATCTGTTCGACACCGCGACCATCGCCAGGCT
>DASPJI010000823.1:0-2071 GCA_035628695.1 Thermoanaerobaculia bacterium
AGGAGCTGGTCACGGAGCGAGGCAGCCTGGAGCACTCGCCGCTCTTCCAGGTGATGCTGGCGGTGCAGAACACGCCCACGGTCGCGGAAGGGGTGGTGGCGCCGGGGCTGGAGCTGCGGCCGGTGGCGGCGGAGTCCGCGACGGCCAAGTTCGAGCTGAGCCTGGGCTTCGCTCTGCTCGGCGAGGAGCTGACGGGCGGCCTGGAGTACAACACCGACCTCTTCGACGCCTCCACGGCGGAGCGGCTGGCGCGGCACTTCGCGCGGCTGCTGGAGGTGGCGATGGCGGCGCCGGAGATGGCCTGGCCGGAGCTGCCGCTGCTGGACCGGTCCGAGGAGCAGCAGGTGCTGCTGGAGTGGAACGACACCGAAGCCGCCTATCCAGGTAGCGGGCGCTGTCTGCACGAGCTGGTCTTCGAGCAGGCGGAGCGGGCGCCCGAGGCGGTGGCGGTGGTGGCCGGGGAGGAGGGGGAGGAGCATCTGACCCACGCTGGGCTGCGCCGCCGGGCGGGATGGCTCGCCCACCGGCTGCGCGGCCTCGGGGTTGGTCGGGAGGTGCCGGTGGCGCTCTGCGCCGAGCGGTCGCTGGAGATGGTCGTGGGTCTGCTGGGCATCCTCGAGGCGGGTGGAGCGTACGTTCCCCTGGATCCCGACTATCCCGCCGATCGCCTGGCCTTCATGGTGGAGGACGCGGCGGCGCCGCTGCTCCTGGCGCAACGCCACCTGGTGGATCGGCTCCCTGAGCTGCGAGGTGTGCGGATCGTCTTCCTGGACGAGCTGGCGCGTCCGGAGGCGGGCGCGCCGCCGGCCGTGCCCGATGGCGCCGGGCCGGACCACCTGCTGTACGTGATCTATACCTCGGGCTCGACGGGCCGTCCCAAGGGGGTGATGGTGCGCCACCGGGGCGTGGTCAACCGTCTGCTCTGGGCGGCCCACGCCTATCCGGTGACGGCGGCGGACCGGGTGCTGCAGAAGGCGCCGTTCAGCTTCGACTTCTCGGTCTGGGAGTGTTTCGGCACGCTGCTGTCCGGGGCGCGGCTGGTGCTGGCCCGGCCGGGTGGCCAGCGCGACGGCGCCTACCTGGCGCGGACGGTGGTGGAGCAGGGGATCACGCTGCTGCACTTCGTGCCGGCGATGCTGCAGGCCTTCCTGGAGGAGGAGGGGCTGGATGGGTGCCGCAGCCTGCGCTTCGTCTTCTCGGGCGGCGACGCGCTGGCGTCCGAGACGGTGGAGCGGTTCCAGGCCCGGATGCCTGCCGGGGTGCTGCTGCGCAACCAGTACGGCCCCACCGAGATCTCCATCGACGTCACCGAGTGGATCTGCCGCGAGGAGCGGACCGGAAGGACGCCGCCGATCGGCCGTCCTCTAGGCAACGGCCGGGTCTATGTCACCGGGCCCAATGGGGAGCTGGTGCCGGTCGGCGTAGCGGGAGAGCTGCTGCTGGGCGGCGTGGGAGTGGCCCGGGGCTACCTGGGTCGGCCCGACCTGACGGCGGAGCGATTCGTGCCCTTTCCCTGGCAAGACGAGGCGGGGGCGCGTCTCTACCGCACTGGGGACCGGGTGCGTCTGCTGGCGGACGGCAATCTCGAGTTCCTGGGCCGCGTCGATCACCAGGTCAAGATCCGTGGCTATCGCATCGAGCCGGCGGAGATCGAGGCGGTGCTGGCGCTGCATCCGGCGGTGCGCGAGGCGGCCGTGGTGGTGCGGCAGGACGCGGCGGGGCTGCGGTCGCTGCTGGGCTGCGTGGTGCCGGGGGCCGCCGTAAACGCCGAGGAGCTGCGGGCCGCGGTGCGCGGCACGCTGCCGGACTACATGGTGCCGGGCGCGTTCGCGCTCCTGGAGGCGCTGCCGCTGACGCCGAGCGGCAAGGTGGACCGCAAGGCTCTAGAGAGGATGGCTCCGGCGCGTGAGGAGCGTGCCGGAGAGGCGGAGGCCGTGGCGCCGCGCACGCCATCGGAGGAGATCCTGGCGTCGATCTTCGCGGAGGTCCTGCGGCACGAGCGGGTGGGGATCCACGACGGCTTCTTCGACCTAGGGGGGCACTCGCTGCTGGCGACGCAGGTGGTGTCGCG
>DASPJI010000824.1:0-5019 GCA_035628695.1 Thermoanaerobaculia bacterium
GTCGAGCTGGCGCAGCTCAAGTACGACCTGCCGCGCCTGACCGAGAAGGACGCCGGCCTGTCGCGTCTGGCCGGCGGCATCGGCGGCCGGGGCCCCGGCGAGACGGTGATGGAGATCGGGCGCCGGCGGATCCGCGACCGCATCCGGGCGCTCGAGAAGCAGGTGGAGAGCCTCTCCCGCCAGCGCGACCTGCGCCGGCGCCGGCGCCGCGAGGAGGGGGTGCCCGTGCTCTCGATCATCGGCTACACCAACGCCGGCAAGAGCACGCTGCTCAACGCCATGACCGGCAGCGAGGTCGAGGCGGCGGACAAGCTGTTCATGACGCTCGACCCGACCAGCCGGCGCCTGCGCTTCCCGCGCGAGGGCGAGGTGGTGATCACCGACACCGTCGGGTTCATCGCCGACCTCCCCAAGGATCTGGTCGCCGCCTTCCGGGCGACGCTCGAAGAGCTGGCCGACGCCGACCTGCTGCTCCACGTGGTCGACGTCTCGGACCCGCAGCTCGAGCAGAAGCTCGAGGCCGTGGTGCGGATCCTCGAGGAGCTGAAGCTCTCGCACGTGCCGCGTCTCCTCGTCCTCAACAAGGCGGACCTGCTGCCCCCCTACGAAGCCGAGGCGGCCGCCCGCCGCCACGGCGGCATCCTGGTGAGCGCCATCAAGCGCGCCGGCTTCGCCGACCTCATCCACGCCGCCGAGGAGCGGCTGGGCCGCGAGGAGCCGCTGGTGAAGACGTACGAGCCCAAGGCCGAGGACAAGGCCGAAGAGGTGGCGAACGCCTGATCCCTCGTCTGTCGCGAGTGGGGGGCCCGGCCTCTACCTCCACATCCCCTTCTGCTCCCGGATCTGCCCCTACTGCGACTTCGCCGTGCTCATGGGCGGCCGGGAGCGGCGGGAGGGGTTCGTCCGCCGCCTGATCGAGGAGATCCGGCTCTGGCGGGAGGAGTGGACCGCCGCCGCTCCGTTCGACACCATCTACTTCGGCGGCGGCACGCCCTCCATCCTGGAGCCGGACCAGCTCGCCCTCATCCTCGACGCCGCCCGGGGCCTCCTCCCGGTGGCGGACGACGCCTGGATCTTCCTCGAAGCCAATCCGGAGGACGTGAATCCGGAAAGCCTCCGCGCCTGGCGGGCATTGGGGGTCCGTACCCTCTCCCTCGGTGTCCAGTCGTTCGACGCGGAGACGCTGCGCTTCCTCGGCCGCCGGCATGGCCCCGAGCAGGCGCGGCGTAGCGTCGAGGCGGCGCTCGCGGCCGGCTTCGACACCGTCTCGGTCGACCTGATCTATGGCTCGCCCGGGGAGGAGCCCGGCTCCTGGCGGCGCTCGCTGGAGGAGGCGGTCGTCCTGGGGCCGGACCATCTCTCCTGCTACCAGCTCACCATTCACGAGGGGACGCCGTTCGGCTTCCGGCTGGAACGGGGAAAGCTCGCCGAGACACCGGAGACGGCGCAGGCGGAGCTGTTCCTCTTCACCCACTCGTTCCTCGGGGATCATGGCTTCCCCGGGTACGAGGTCTCCAACTTCGCCCGCTCCCCGGAGCACCGCTCGCGGCACAACCGGAAGTACTGGGACCACACTCCCTACCTTGGTCTCGGTCCCTCGGCCCACTCCTTCGCCGCCGGACCGGCCCCCCGCCGCTGGTGGAACGAGCGCAAGCTCGGCCCCTATGAGATGAAGGTGGACCTCGGGGAGCAGCCGCTCGCCGGCGCCGAGGAGTTGGGCCCGCTGGACCTCGCCCTGGAGGCGCTCATGCTGGGCCTGCGGACCGCCGGCGGCATCGACCTGACCCGGTTCCGGGAGCGCTATGGCGTGGACCTCTTGGAGCGGAACCGCCCGCTGCTGGAGCAGTTGGCCGGGGAGAATCTGGCGCGCCTGGAAGAGGGGGCCCTCCGGCCGACTCTCGCGGGGTTCGCCATCGCCGACTCGCTGGCGCGCTCGTTCGATCTGGGAGGGAGCGACACCGGGTAACGGCGGGGTGACGGCGAGGGCCGCCACCCCGAAGCTAGAAAGGATCAGGCCTTCCGCTTGGCGTTGACCTCCATGGTCTTCATCTCGCCATGCTCGCCATGGTCCATGAACATCTCGAACTTGAAGTTGTCCTTGTCGATGTGAGTGGTGACCATCTTGACCTTGACGGGCCCGCCGGTCATCGGGTCGTTCATCTCGCCTGTGGCGGTCATCTTCTTGCACGCCGGGTCGTCGCACTTCCCTCTCGTGACCATGATGCCGGTACCCATGTTGTCCATCCAGGTGCCGATGTACTCCTTGCTGACATTGTCCCATGCGTCGGTGCCGCGCCCCTCGAACGGCTGGCCCATGATGTTGCCCTTGTAGGTAGACTGGAGATAGCGGCCGCCGAGGACCATGGACGACTCGATGGTGCCGGTAGTCTCCATGGGGGGTTGACCCGGCGCCATCCACATGGTCATCGTGTAGGTCCAGTTGCCGGCCATCTGCGCCATCCGCTTGTGCGCCTCACCGGGAGTGGCCGCGGCCACCATCGCCTGCATCTCCTCCGGGCTCATCTGCGGGGCTCCGCCCGCCGGCTTCTCCTGCGCCTTCTCCTGCGTCCCCTGGGCGGCGGCCAGCCCGCCGGTCGTCACCAGCAATACGAACATCGAGAGCACTGCAAGCCAGAATCGTCCCTTCATGGTTGCCTCTCCTTTCAAGTTGGAACTGCGAGTTTACCGCCGGATGGTACGGCGTGGGAGCCCGGGGCGGGGAAGATTTCCCCATTACGCTCCGTTTGCCTGGAAGGCTATCAACGGACCCGGCATCCTGTCAACGCCCCGGTTACGCCGAAAGGTGCTCCTGAAGGGCCGGCCTCTTGTATGATGGGCCCGCTCGAACCGAACCGCTCCCGAGGTGCAGCCAGTCTCCATGCCGACTCCGAACGTCTACGATTCGTCCGCCATTGAAGTCCTGACCGGGCTCGAGCCGGTGCGCAAGCGCCCCGGCATGTATACCTTCACCGACCGCCCCGACCACCTGGCTCAGGAGGTCATCGACAACGCCGCCGACGAGGCGATCGCCGGCCACTGCAAGGAGATCCTCGTCACCCTGCACGCCGACGGCTCGCTGTCGGTGGCCGACGACGGCCGCGGCATGCCGGTCGATACCCACCCCGGCGAGAAGGTCTCGGGCGTCGAGGTGATCCTCACCCGCCTGCACTCCGGCGCCAAGTTCTCGGACAAGAGCTATCGCTTCTCCGGCGGCCTCCACGGTGTCGGCGTCTCGGTGGTCAACGCCCTCGCCGAGAAGCTGGAGGTCTGGGTCAAGCGCGACGGCAAGGAGCACCACATCGCCTTCGCCGGCGGCGAGAAGACCTCGGACCTCCAGGTGGTCGGCACGGTCGGGCAGAGGAACACCGGCACCACGGTGCGCTTCTGGCCCGACGCCAAGTTCTTCGACACCCCCAAGTTCACCGTCGCCAAGATCAAGCACTCCCTGCGCGCCAAGGCGGTGCTCTCGCCGGGCCTCCACATCCGCTTCGTCCACGAGGAGCAGCCTGACGAGAGCGACGAGTGGATCTATGAGGAAGGGCTCACCGATTACCTGATGGACGAGTTCGCCGGCTGCGAGCTGATCCCGGCCGAGCCGTTCGTCGGCAAGTTCCGCGGCAAGGACGAGGAGGTCGACTGGGCCGTCCTCTGGCTGCTGGACGACGACATGGAGATGGTGACGGAGAGCTACGTCAACCTGATCCCCACCGTCCAGGGGGGCACCCACGTCAACGGTTTCCGCGCCGGCCTCACCGAGGCGATCCGCGAGTTCTGTGAGTTCCGCGACCTGCTGCCGCGCGGCGTCAAGCTGACCCCCGAGGATGTCTGGGCCCGCTGCTGCTACGTGCTGTCGCTGCGCATGAAGGACCCGCAGTTCACCGGCCAGACCAAGGAGCGGCTCTCCTCGCGCGAGGCGGCGGCGTTCGTCGCCGGGGTGGCCAAGGACGCCTTCGCCCTCTGGCTCAACCAGCACGTGGCCGACGCCGAGCGCATCGCCCGTCTGGCCATCGACAGCGCCCAGGCGCGGCTGCGGGCCGGCAAGAAGGTGCAGAGGAAGACGGTGACCACCGGGCCGGCGCTCCCCGGCAAGCTCTCCGACTGCAGCAGCCAGGATCTCTCGATGACCGAGCTCTTCCTGGTGGAAGGCGACTCGGCCGGCGGCTCGGCCAAGCAGGCGCGGAGCCGCGAGTTTCAGGCCATCCTTCCCCTGCGTGGCAAGATCCTCAACACCTGGGAGGTGGACCCGGCGGAGGTGCTCGCCTCGCAGGAGGTGCACGACATCGCCGTCGCCCTGGGCGTCGATCCCGGCTCGGACAAGCTTGACGGCCTGCGCTACGGCAAGATCTGCATCCTCGCCGACGCCGATTCCGACGGCTCCCACATCGCGACGCTCCTCTGCGCCCTCTTCTTCCGTCACTTCCGGCAGTTGGTGAAGGACGGCCGGGTCTACGTCGCCATGCCCCCCCTCTACCGCATCGACGTCGGCAAGGAGGTCTACTACGCCCTCGACGAACGGGAGAAGAAGGGAATCCTCGACCGCATCGAGGCCGAGAAGATCAAGGGCAAGGTCAACGTCCAGCGCTTCAAAGGCTTAGGCGAGATGAACCCGATGCAGCTCCGCGAGACCACCATGGCTCCCGAGACCCGGCGCCTGGTCCAACTCGTCCTCGAGGAGCCCCCTCATATCGCTGATGGCGACGGCACCGAGGTCACCACCGATACCGCGCTTGCCACCGAAACGAACGGTGCCGGCAATGCCGAGGCGGTCATCGACCGGCTGCTCGCCAAGGCCCGCTCGGCCGACCGCCGCGAATGGCTGATGGCCGTGGGCGACCGGGCCGAGGTGGAGGTCTAGACCATGGCCAGGGTTTCCGCACGCAGGAAGTCCGGTAGCGGCGCCAATGGCCGGGGGCTCGTCGCCCGCCTGCCGTTCAACGAGGTCGAGAAGCTGTCGCTCGCCACGTTCACCGAGAAGGCGTACCTCGACTACTCGATGTACGTCATCCTCGACCGCGCCCT
>DASPJI010000825.1:0-17284 GCA_035628695.1 Thermoanaerobaculia bacterium
TGGGGAGCAGCCCGGCGTGGTGGACGCCGATGCCGAACGAGAGGAAGCGCCGGAACTCCTTGCCGTACGGGGTGTCGAGCCGGTAGCCGCCGATGGCGTCGCGGATGCGGTCGCGCTCTTCGCGGTTGGCGATCTGCGTGCTGGTGAGCGCCTGGGCGAGCTCGGCGCACTCGCGCTGGGTGAAGTTGACGATGTAGACCGGCGCCTTACGGGAGGTCAGGAGGTACTCGACCGTCTCGTGGAGCGGCGTCTCGCGGTACTCCCAGTCCAGTGGGACGGGGCGCTGCTCGGAGCTGACCAGGGCGACGTCGGCGGACGTCTGCTCCTCGATCCGCTCGGCGATGGCGCTAACGTCGCCGAGGGTGGCGGACATCAGCAGGAACCGGGTGTGGGGGAGGGTGATCAGGGGGATCTGCCAGGCGACGCCCCGTTCCGCGTCCGAGTAATAGTGGAACTCGTCCATCACCACATAGGGGGCGTCGAGGGTCTCCCCCCGGCGCAGCGCCATGTTGGACAGCACCTCGGCGGTGCAGCAGAGCACCTTGGCGGTGGCGTTGATGCTGGCGTCCCCGGTGAGCATGCCGACGTTCTCGGGCCCGAGGTCTTCGCACAGGGAGAAGAACTTCTCGCTGGCCAGCGCCTTGATCGGGCTGGTATAGAAGGACGTCTTCCCCTCGCACAGCCCCTTGAAGTGGACCCCCAGGGCGACCAGCGACTTGCCCGAGCCGGTGGGCGTGTTGAGGATCACGTGCCGCCCGGCCATGATCTCGAGCAGCGCCTCCTCCTGCGCCGGATACAGCTCCAGCCCGAGGTCGGACACCCACCCCAGAAACAGGTCGAGGATCTCGTCCGGATCGGACGTCCCCCCTGCCGGGATGCGCGCCGCCAGAGAAGGGCGCGAGGGCTTCTCGGGCGCGAGAGCCGGGGGCGGGAGGGCGGCGAGGTCGGTCATATGGTGCTGGATTGTCGCACGAAGGCACCGAACCGACTGTGCGGCGCGCCGGGCGGGCCTCTCCGTACCTTCTTAGATAGGGACGCGGTTATCGGCGGGAAGGAGCCTGCCGGTGGCGCGTCCCTCTATCGTCCTATGGGGACAAGGAGGTTCTCGTGAGAAGTCGAAGGGTTCTGGCTTTGCTGGCCTGTTCGCTCCTGCTCGGTCTGACTCCGCTGGCCGCCGACTCGGTCATCCAGCGTGGCACCGACGTCTTCACCACCATGGGAGGCAAGACCTACTACGATTTTGCCGAGGTCCCGATCCCTGCCGGCTTCTTCTGCAAGGGCTCCAAGCCGTTCACCGGCCGGGTGGCCTTCAAGGGCCTGCCCCTCGCGACCGAGACCCCGGGGCAGCTCCAGGGTGGCGACACCGTCATCGAGCGGCTCGATGACGCGGTCTTCGATGCCAAGGGCGTCGCCACGACGCGCATCCGCTTTCGGGCCCTGTCCATGGTCAGCATCGAGCCGGTCAAGACCCGCTGCGGGGCTTTCCATGCCTATGTCTCCCTCGCCGGCCGGCAGCGCGTGACGACGATGAAGATCCGGCGCACCGAGGAGGGGGGCGGGACCTTCGCGGCTCCTCTGGCGGTCGATGTGCGGCTGACGTTCGTCCCGGTGAAGCCGCCGCGGAACGGCAAGGCCCGCAAGCTGGAGCTCACCGGGAGCTTCACCTTCCCGGCCAATCCGGTTCCCTGGAGCTACGGGACGGAGGCGATGGCGAAGCGTGTCACCGCCGGGGTCATCGACACCAATGGCGACCAGACGCCCGATACCCTGGTCCCCGGCACCTCGAACTTCGTGGCCGGGTGGACGCCGGGAGCGCAGAACAAGGCGTGCTGCAGAGAGTGGGTATGCCACGCGGAGTCCAGCGGCAAGGAGCACTGCTACTGGCAGCCTCCTCCGCCCGAGTGCTGGAACATGCCCTGCACGATCGATATGTACTAGGCCGCAAACAGGACTGAGCCTCTGTAGCATCGAGGCCGTTCCCGGCCTGGGGTTACTCCCCCAGGCCGGGAACGGCCGCTGCGGAACTACGGGTTGATGTAGGGCCGGATGGTGTTGTAGTAGGCGGCGAAGGCGCCGTCCACGGTGGCGTTCGACTGAACGTCACAGACGTCGTTCACGTTGAAGCCGCAGCCGCCGCTCAACTGGCCGACGACCTGCGAGTTGGCGTTCAGGACCGGCGAGCCGCTGCTGCCGCCGTCGGTGGCGCCGGTGATGTCGCGGCTGTAGATCCACGAGCCGCGCGGCCAGCCGGTGCAGGTCCCGGCGGTGGTGTCCACGGTGTGCGCCGAGTAGACCTGGGGCCCGAAGCCGGGGTTGCTCACCCGGTAGAGGGCGGCACCGTTGGTGTTGGCGATCGGCGTGCTGTTCCAGCCCAGGCGGACCGAGCCGGCCGGCGGGTTCGACGTCAACTGGAGCAGCGTGTAGTCCGCCGTCCGGTTCGAGCTGACGACCGACGACCCCGTCGTGATGTACGGCCAGCCGTTATTGCTGGGGCAGCCGCCGTTGCAGGAGGAGGAGGCGAACCGCCAATAGAAGTTGACGTTCTTGGCGGCCTTGCTGGCGCTCAGGCAGTGATTGGCGGTCAGGAAGAAATTGTCCCGGGTGGGGTTGTTGTCGGCGATCAGGGAACCGGTGCAGGTATAGATATACCGGCCGGAGATCCATTCCATCTTCGCGGTGGCCAGCTTCTGGGGCTCCGCGGGGGTATTGGTGAAGCAGGTGGCGTCGACGATGCAGGAGGCATTACCACAGTAGGCCTTCTCCCAGGGCATCGGCGGCTTGGTGCCACCCAGCGTGCCGGCGAACCCTTCGGTGATCACGCCGGCCTCACGCACCTTGAAGGAGATGGCGCGCAGATCCTCGTCGCTCACCGGGCCGTTGAGCCGGAGCTGCAGGATCGCCTCGGAGCCGAAGATCGTCGTCGTCCAGAACTCGCCGGTCCGGTCGGGGCCGGTGCCGGTATAGGGGCCATAGGCCTGGCCGGCGCGGCTGTAGGCGAAGAGCTCGGCATTGCGTGGCAGGGACATGTCTTCGATATGCAGGCGGATGGCGCCGGCATTGTTGGCGCGCACCACGGCGGCCCACACTAGCCGGCCGCTCGCCGCCTTCTCCAGCGAGTCGCCGTCCAGGCCGGAGACCACGATGGGCTGCATGGGCTTGACCAGACCGATCCTGAGCGGGGAGGTCTTGCGCGAAGCCTTGTCGACTCCGTTGATCTCGTCGGCCGAGAGCTGGATCCGGATCGCCTTCTGCTCGGCAATCTGCGGCAGCTCACGGAGCAGCCGCCGGCTCAGGGTGGCCTGACGCTCCAGCTGCTTCTCGGCGGTGAAGCCTTCGCTCACCACCTGCATGTCCATCTCGTCATAGAACGGACCTGCCGCTCCAGCCGGGGGCGCTGAGCTGGCGGCGAGGGCTGCGACGAGACACGACGGGACCAGGAACCTCCTCCAAACTGCTTTTGACATCCGGTGCTCCTTTCGACAGGGTTCATTGATCTGTCGACAGCGGCGCCGCCTTCCCCCCACGAGACGCCCCCCAGCGCCCGATGAGCCGTACCGCCATCCTCCAACTGAAGCTATAGGTGCGGGCGGGTACCAAAAGCGGGATCGCTAGCCCAGGGCGCCTGCCGCCACCCCCGTCCTCAGCAGGTCCCGGACCTCCTCCCGGCTGAGCCCCGCCTCCCGCAGCACCTCCTCGGTGTGCTCGCCGAGGGCCGGGGGCGGCTGGCCGGGGAGCGCGCGCTCGCCATCGATCAGGAAGGGGGAGGCGACGGTGGGGAGGGGGCCGTAGGCGCCGGTGGGGAGGTCCACCACCTGGCCGCGCCGCCGGGCCTTCTCGACGGCCTCCCCTACGGAGGCCGTCGGGCCGGCCGGGACGCGGTGCTCGCGCAGGACCCGGTCCCAGTGGGCGGTGGGATGGGCGGCGAAGACCCCGGCGAGGAGGGCGTCGAGCCCGTCCCGGTTGCGGACCCGGTCGGAGCTGGTGCGGAAGCGCGGGTCGTCCGCCAGGCCGGGCCGTTCGATGGCCCGGCAGAAGCGGCGCCACAGATCCTGGCTGCCCACGCCGACGATGAGCCAGCCGTCGGCGGCGCGGAAGGCCTGGTAGGGGGCGAGGTTGGGGTGGCGCGAGCCCAGGGCCGGCGGCTGGCGGCCGTCGGCGAGCCAGGACTGCGCGGCATAGGAGAGGAAGGAGGCGCCGGCGTCCACCATGGAGACCTCGACCCGCCGCCCCCGCCCGGGCACGTCGCGGAGGCGCAGGGCGGCAAGGAGGCCGCCGAGGCCGTAGAGCGCCGACAGGAAATCGATGACCGCCACACCGACCCGCACCGGCTCCCCGTCTCCGAAGCCGGTGATCGACATGAGCCCGGACTCGGCCTGGAGCACCACGTCGTAGGCGGGCCGGTCCGCCTCCGGGCCGGCGGTGCCGTAGCCGCTCACCGTGCACTGGACGAGCCTGGGGTGGCGCCGGGTCTGGTCCCGCCCGCGGAAGCCGAGCTTGCGCCACTCCGCCGGCAGGAAGTTCTCCACCAGGACGTCCGCCCCGGCCAGCAGCCGGTCGAAGGCGGCGCGGCCGGCCGGGCTCTTGAGGTCCAGGGCGACCGAGCGCTTGTTGCGGTTCGCCGAGATGAAGTAGGCGCTCACCTGCCGGCCGGGCGGCCCGACGAAGGGGGGACCCCAGCCGCGGGTCTGGTCGCCGCCGTCCGGCTTCTCGACCTTGACCACGTCCGCCCCCAGGTCGCCCAGCAGCATGGCGAGGTAGGGTCCGGCGAGGACGCGCGAGGCGTCCACCACCCGCACGCCGGCAAGCGGTCCCCGCTTCCTGGATCTCCTGGGTCTCCCGGGCACGGGCGGATGGTAGCAGGGGCGCCGGCCAGCCGTGCTAGACTGAGCCCACCTCAAGCGTGCCGGCATGATCGTCCAGAAGCGCCATCTCGACGGGTTCACCCTCCTCAACGTGGAGGGTGTCATCAAGCTGGGGGAGAGCGCCCAGTTCTTCGCCCAGACGCTCGACCGTGCCCTCGCCGATGACCGCGGGCACGTCATCGTCGACTTCACGAAGATCAACTCCATCGATTCCACCGGCATCGGCGAGCTGGTCGGCTACCTGGGACGGTTCCGCAGCCGCAACCGCGAGCTGATCCTGGTCAACCCGTCGGAGCGGATCCGCAAGCTGCTGCAGGTCGCGGGGCTTTCCCAACTGTTTCCCATCTACGAAACCGTGGAAGCGGCGGTCGCCGCGGAGCGGTAGGTCCTGTTCGATCGCGTCGCGACGGTCGTGCGCAACGGTCTGCCGGAGTCCTGGCACTCCGGCGCCGTGGCCGCCGTCACGCCGGAGGGGCGCCTGGTGGCCAGCCTCGGCGATCCGGAGGTGGCCACCTTCCTGCGCTCCGCCGCCAAGCCGTTCCAGTGCCTGCCGCTGCTCCTGGCCGGCGGCGAGGCCCGCTTCGGCCTCGACGCCGCCGACATCGCCCTGACCTGTGCCTCCCACGGCGGCACCCCGGCCCACGTCCGGCGCGCCGGGGACCTGCTGGCCCGGGGCGGCTTCGGCATCGGGGACCTCCTCTGTGGGGCCCATCCTCCCATGGACGCCGAGAGCGCCCGGCGGCTCGTCCTCGCCGGGGCCGAGCCCACCCCCCTCCATAACAACTGCTCGGGAAAGCACGCCGGCATGCTCCTGGCCTGCCGTTTGCTCGGGCTGCCCACAAAGGGGTACATCGCGCCGGATCACCCTCTGCAGCGGCGGGCGCTGGATCACACCGCCCGCTTCTGTGGCGTGGCGCCGGAGTCCATCGGGTTGGCCACCGACGGTTGCAGCGTCCCCACGTACCACCTCTCCCTGGCCGCCGCCGCCCGCGGCTACGCGGCCCTGGCCCACCCCGAGGCGGCGGGCCTGGACGGGGAGGTGGCGGCGGCGGTCCGGCGGGTGGTGGCGGCGATGACCGGAGCGCCGGAGGTGGTGGCGGGCCCGGGGCGCTTCACCACCCGGTTGATGGAGGCCACCGGCGGACGGGTTCTGGGCAAGGAGGGGGCGGAGGGGTTTTATGGTGTGGCGGTGCGCGGCCCGGTGGCCCTGGGGATCGCGGTCAAGATCGCCGATGGTGGCGAGCGCTGCCGTGACGGCGTGGTGCTGGACGTGCTGCGCCAGCTCGGCTCGCTCTCGGGCGCCGAGTTCGAGACCCTGGCCCCCTTCTACCGGCCGCGCCTGGTCAACTGGGCCGGCCTGCCCGCCGGCGAGGTACGCCCCGACCTGGAGCTGGAAGAAGCGGAGCTGGAAGAAGCGGAGCTGGAAGAAGAAGAGGTGTAGACTTCGCCGGACCGTACAGCCATGACGAGAACCACGGCCTCCGCGCCCACTCTGTTCGGGCCCACGCTGCGGCGGGGTCTGTGCCTGCTCCTGGCCCTCCTGGCCGGCGGCGCCGCCCTGGTGACCCTCGCCGGCTGCCGTTCCTCGCGCGGCAAGGCCCAGGAGGAGGGTGGGCGGCGGCCGTTGTACCGCAAGGTGAGCCCGCCGGTGGCGTTCGAGATCATCCGCGACACCCCCGAGACCCTGATCCTCGACCTGCGCACGCCGGAGGAGTACCTGGGGGAGACAGGGCATCTGCGCCGGGCTCTCAACATCCCGCTCGACCGTCTTCCCTACCGTATCCTCGAGATCAGCGCCTGGCGGCAGGAGACCGTCCTCGTCTATTGCCGCGCCAGCGATCCGTGCGGTGAGGAGGGGATGGCGGTCCTGGTGTCCAGCGGCTTCGAGGACGCCATGCTCATCGACGGCGGGATCGACGGCTGGATCGAGGAGGGCTTCAAGACCGAGCTGCCCGCGGGCCTCGCCGGCCAGGGCCCGGTGCCTCCGCCGCCCCCGCCGCTCGTCCCATGAAGAAGACCGCCGGACTGCTCGCGGCGGCGCTGCTGCCGCTTCTGGCGTTCTTCCCGGCGGCGGCGCAACGGCCCGCGGCGCTGCCGTACGCCGACGCGATCCGCTTGGCCGAGGCGTTCCGGCTGGCCGAGACGGTACAGGAGCGGGTCTTCCCGGGGTGGAGCCGGGCGCCCTTCTCGGTCCTCCTGGCGAGCGGCGAGCGCGACCTGCTGGTGCGCCATCCCGAGCCGTCCGCGGAGTTCTCGGAGCTGGGCTACTCCTCCATCCTGCGCGAGCGGGTCTTCACCCGCCCGGGCAGGACCGCCCCCGACCTCCTCGCCACCTTCCCGGTGATCGGCGCCTCCCCCACCGTGGTGGTCGGCAGCGCCGAGCGGACCGGCTTGCGCTCCACCGAGTGGGTGCTGACCGTCCTCCACGAGCACTTCCATCAGTTCCAGATGGCGGATCCGGGCTACTTCGCGGCGGTGGAGCGACTCGGACTCGCGGGCGTCGACCGGACCGGGATGTGGATGCTCAACTATCCCTTCCCCTATGACGCGCCCGCCACCGCCGCCCGTTTCGCCGACCTGTCACGGCGGCTCGCCGCGTTGCTTCGCCAGGGGGCGGACGCGGCGCCGGCCACCGTCGAAGCCTTCTGGCGGGACTACCGGGCCTTCCTCGCCGGCCTGGGGGAGAAGGACCGCCTCTACTTCTCCTTCCAGATCTGGCAGGAGGGGGTGCCGCGTTACATCGAGCTGCGGTCGGCGCAGGTGGCGGCCGAGGCCTACGAGCCGTCGCTGGAGTTCCGGGCGCTGCCGGACGCCCGCGGCTTCGACGAGGTGGCCGGAGGGCTGCGGACGGACATCCTTGCCCAGCTCGACAGCGCCAACCTGGGGCGGGACCGCCGGGTGGCCTTCTATGCCTTCGGCGCCGGCCTCTGCCTGCTGCTCGACCGCTCCAACCCCGACTGGAAGTCCCGCTACATGGCGGAGAGGTTCTCTCTGGAGCGCTCCGCCGGGGTACCCTCGGGCCGCCGAGAGAGCCGCCGCTAGATCCCGCAGGCTTGCCCCGATGCCGCAGATCGGCTAAAAAGGGAAGTCTACGGAAGCTTCACGCACCAACACCGCGGCTCCGCCGCTGCAGGGAGATGTCATGACCGTCCATGCTCCGATTTCCACCGCCGAGTCCCTCCGGGAGCTCAAGGAGGCACTGGGCGACCGCATACTGCTGGACGAGGAGGTGCGGGCCCAGTTCCGCTCCGACTTCGGCCGCTATGTCGACCGGCTGCCGGGCGCCGTCGCCCGCTGCATGTCGCCTGAAGAGGTCGCGCAGGTGATCCGCTTCTGTGCCGAGAGGGGCATCCCCGTGGTGGCGCGCGGCCAGGGTCACACTCAGACCGGCCAGGCGACCACCGAGGGGGGCGTCCTCCTCGACACCTCGTCGATGCAGACGATCCACGAGATCGACGAGGAGAACGAGACCGCCACGGTGGACGGCGGCGTGGTCTGGCGCAGCCTGGTGCGCGCCACCGTGCCGAAGGGGCTGGTGCCGCGGGTGCTCACCAACAACCTGGGGGTGGCCATCGCCGGCACCCTGTCCATGGCCGGCCTGGGCGTCGCCAGCTTCCGCTATGGCACGCAGGCGGACAACGCGGTCGAGCTGGTGGTGGTCACCGGCACCGGCGACATCGTCACCTGCTCGCGGGAGCAGAACAGCGACCTTTTCGACGTGGCCCGTTGCGGCCTCGGGCAGTTCGGCGTCATCGTCCGCGCCAAGGTGCGGCTGCGGCGCTGCCAGTCGATGGTCCGCAAGTACTACCTGCTCTATGACGACCTCGGGGTGCTGATGGAGGAGTCCAAGAGGATCATGGACCCGTCCAACGCGACCTTCTCGTCGCTCGAGTCGTGGTGCACCCCCTGCTTCCAGGGGATCAAGAAGATCGGCGAGGGGATGGAGCTGGCCGAAGGCGTCCAGACCTTCGCCTACTGGATGTATCCGCTCCACCTGACGGTGGAGTTCGAGCCGGGCCAGGAGCCGGACGATCAGGCGGTGCTCGCGGGCCTCACCCCCTACCGTCACCTCGAGACCTCCGACTTCACCCAGCTCGAGTTCTGCGAGCGGATGGACCCGGTGTTCGAGCTGTGGCGCCGCGGCGGCTACTGGGACATGGCCCATCCCTGGATGGAGACCACCCTGCCGTGGGACACGGCGCGCGAGTTCATCGAGAGCGCCCTGGCCATCACGCCGCCGCAGGCCCTGGGACCGGGCGGCCACATCCTGCTCTGGCCGGCCTACACCCGGACCTCCGAGGTGCCACTCTTCATGCACCCGGAGGGGGAGTACGTCATGGGTTGGGGCATCCTGCCCGGCGTGCCGTTCAAGTTCCTCGACCGGGCGCTGGCGCAGCTCGACATGGCCAGCGACCTTTCCATCGCCTACGGCGGGAAGCGCTACCTGTCCGGCTACATCACCTTCAACACGGCGGAGAAGTGGGCGGCCCACTTCGGCGACCGCTGGCCGATGATCCTCGCGGCGAAGAAGAAGTTCGATCCGGCCGGGATCATGGCGCCGGGCTTCATCCAGTACGAGTGAGCCCGGCTCCGGCAGGGTGAAATGGAAAGGGCGGCCGCGAGGCCGCCCTTTCGTCGTCTGAGGGAGGGGGGCGGTTTACCGCCAGTCACCGTAGCCGTACCGGTCGTCCCGGTAGTCGTGGCGGTCCAAGTACTGCTCGAACGTGATGCGGTCCCGCTGGAAGTCGTACGAGGCGCTCTCGTGCCGGTTGGTGTCCCACAGGGTCTTCACCTGGATCACCTCGAAGCCGGTGCCGCGCCAGTCGCAGACGCCGCCGTCCACCACCCGGCCCTGGAGCCGCATGTGGTCACCCTGCTGGACGTCGCCGATGTTGCCCACCAGGGCGAACATCTCGCCGGTCTGGTGATCCTTGAACAGGCTGCAGCCGGAGCCCTCGTCGACGACGAAGCCGTCGATGTGGAACCGCTCGTTCGCCCCGTAGTAGCGGCCGTCATAACGGTAGCGGCCGCCGTTGCGCTGGTAGTCTCGATAGTAGCGGTTGTCGTTGTAGCGGTTGTTGTTGTAGACCTGCCGGTCCCGCGGGTAGTAGTTGCGGTTGTCCCGCCGGACCTGGGCCTGACGGCGCAGCTCGGCTTGGCGCCTCAACTCGGCCTGACGCTGGATCTCGGCCTGCCGCTGGAGCTGGACCTGCCGCTGGTACTGCTGGCGCTGGAGCTGGGCCTGGCGCTGCTGCTGGGCCTGCAGCTTGATCTGGTTCTGGCGCTGCTGCTGGCGCAGGCGGGCTTCGCGCTGCTGCTGGGCCTGGAGCTTCACCTGGTTCTTTCTCTGCTGCTGCTGGAGCCGCTCGGCGTCGCGCCGCTGCTGCGCCTGGGCCTGGACCTGGCGGCGCTGTTGGCCGCGGTTCTGCTTGGCCTGCTCCCGCTGCTGCTTGGCTTGGCTACGCTGCTGCTGAGCCCGACCCCGGCCCTGAGCCTGGTTCTGGCGCTTGTTTCTCTCGTTCTTCTTCTCGCCCCTCTCCATCTGGACGGCGGCGAAGGCGGCGGACGGCGTTGCGAGGAGCTCGACCGGCAGGACAAGGGTCGTCGTCAGCAGGACCGGCCCGAAGATCTTCGTGAGCGATCGGTGTCGTAGGTTCATGGTGTGCCTCCTTGTGGCCGGCGTCTCGCGGCAGCCGCTCGACGCTCTTGGCTTCCATAGAAAGCAAAGGCCTTGCCAATGACGTAAGTGTCCTGGTATCAGCGTTTAACTGCTTATTCCCGTTTTGCGATGGAGGTTTTGTCCTCTCCTGGTGACGGCTCCGGCCCCGGGTGTCTCGGCGAGGCTCCGGCTCCTCTGATACGCTCCCGCCATGACCGAAGCTCTCTCGACTCCGACGACGACTATCCGCATCGCCCACAGCCCGGACTCGGACGATGCCTTCATGTTCTACGCCCTGACCCAGGGTCTGCTCGACACCGAGGGGCTCGCCATCGAGCATGTCCTGCGGGACATCGAGACCCTGAACCAGGCGGCCTTTCAGGGAACGTACGAGATCACCGCCCTCTCGTTCCACGGCTACGCGCATCTGGCGGACCGGTACCAGCTCATGCCCTCGGGGGCGAGCTTCGGGGACGGCTATGGCCCGGTGGTGGTGTCCCGCGAACGGCTGGGGCGGGCGGACCTGGTGGGTTGCAAGGTCGCGATCCCCGGGCAGCTCACCACGGCGCACCTCGCCCTCCGCCTCTGGCAGCCGGAGGTGGAGGTCCAGATCGTCCCCTTCGATCAGATCCTGGACGTGGTGCAGGCGGGGGATGCCGAAGCCGGCGTGGTGATCCACGAGGGGCAGCTCACCTATCAGGAGATGGGGCTGCGCTCCGTCGTCGACCTGGGAGCCTGGTGGAAGGAGGAGACGGGCCTGCCGCTGCCCCTGGGTGGCAACGGCATCCGCCGCGACATCGATCCGGAGCTCAAGCTCCGGCTCTGCCGGCTCCTCACCCAGAGCATCGAGTACGGCCTCGACAACCGGCAGGAGGCGCTGGGCTACGCGATCCGCTATGCCCGCGGGCTGGAGGACGACCTGGAGCGCTCGGACCGCTTCGTCGGAATGTACGTCAACGACTGGACGCGGGGTTACGGCGAGGCCGGCCGGCGCGCCGTGCAGCTCCTGCTGGACCGGGGCCACGAGGCCGGGGTGCTGCCCCGGCGGATCGAGGCCGAGTTCATCGAGATCTGAGCCGCCTGATGCTGCGTCCGGCCGCTCTCGTCTTCGATCTCGACGGCACCCTGATCGACTCCCGGCGGGACATCACCACCGCCATCAACCGCATGCGGGCGGACCTGGGGCGTCCGCCCCTCACCCTGGAACAGGTGGTGACCATGGTGGGGGAGGGGGCGAAGCTCCTGGTCTTCCGGGCGCTGGGCGGCGACGTGCCGGAGCAGATCCTGGAGAGGGCGCTGTCCACCTACCTCGAGCACTACCGGGACGTCTGCCTGGAGACCACCCAGCCCTATCCTGGGGTCGAAGCCCTGTTGGAGTCCGTGGCCGCCCGGTATCCTATGGCGCTGCTCAGCAACAAGGGGGAGGCGCTCTCCCGTAAGATCCTGGACGGCCTCAATCTTTCCCGCTTCTTCCGCGAGATCCTGGGAGGGGACAGCCTGCCGACCCGGAAGCCCGACCCCGGCGGGCTGCTCCACCTGGCGCGGCGCCTGCAGGTCCCGCCGGAGCGCCTGCTGATGGTGGGGGATACCTGGGTGGACGCGGTGACCGCCCGAAACGCCGGCTGCCCCTTCGGCCTGGTGGAGTGGGGCTTCCCTCGGACGCCGGCGCCGGAGGAGCTCCAGGCCGACCTGCGCACCGCGGACCCTGACGAGCTCAGGGTCCGTCTCCTGAGCCTGAGCGGCCAGGCACCCGAGCCGAAACCGTCCTGACGTCTGCGCGGGCCAGTTTGGATCGTATGGCCGACACCCTCTCTCCCTCCTTGCCCCTATCCGAGCCCCGGCGGGTCCGGGTGGGCATCTCGGCCTGTTTGCTGGGTGAGGAGGTGCGCTACAACGGCGGCCACAAGCGGGACTTTCTCCTCCTCGACGCCCTCGGCCGCTTTGTCGAATGGGTGCCGGTCTGTCCCGAAGTGGAGATCGGGCTGGGGGTGCCGCGCCCGCCCATCCGTCTGGCCCGGATCGCCGAGGGAGACGACGGGGTGCGGCTGGTGATGCCAGGCCGCGGCGAGGACCTCACGGACCTCATGGTCTCCTACGCCGAGCGGCGGGTGGATGGCTTGGCCCGGCTCGGCCTTGCCGGCTACGTGCTCAAGAAGGATTCGCCGAGCTGCGGCATGGAGAGGGTCACGGTCTGGCCGGCCGGCGGCGCGCCGGCCGAGGAGGGGCGGGGCCTCTTCGCCGAGGTTCTGATGCGGCAGCTACCCGATCTGCCGGTGGAGGAGGAGGGGCGGCTCAGGGATCCCATGGAGCGGGATCACTTTCTCAGCCGGATCTATGCTTACGACCGCCGGCTGAGGGCGAACGAGGATCGACCCACCGCCCGCCAGCCCTCCACCCCATGAGCTGATGCTGCTCAATCACGCCTGAGGGAACGGGGTCCCGCGCCTTGCGGCGCCGCCGCCGATGCGAGATCATCGATAGACTCAAGGAGGTACTTCCGTGAAGAAGCTTATCAGGACATCCGTTCTCGCTCCGGCCCTGGCCGCAATCATCGCCGTTCTCAGCGCGGGGGCCGCCCCGTGCCTCGCCGGCATCCACTACAAGGCCGTCACCCGCAACGAGGGCGGACAGGAGAAGACCCCCGACTTCCAGGTCGAGGGCTGGGTCTCGGGCGACAAGGCGCGCGTCGAATTCATCGGGGCCAATCCCTCCGGCGCCAAGGGGGCCTACCTGATCACCCGCGACGGCGGCAAGGTCGTCTACCTGGTCAATCCCGAGGAAAAGAGCTACGCCGAGTGGGACATGCAGGCCATGCTCGGGCTCGCCGGCAGTATCATGCAAGGCATGGGGCCCCTGCTCAAGTTCGAGGTCTCCGACCCCAAGGTGGAGAAGCTCGCGGAGGAGGACGGCGGCTCGATCCTGGGCGTCCCCACGCGGCACGTCCGCTACCGCACCAGCTACACCATGAAGGTCAAGGTGCTCGGCATGGGCAACGTCTCCGACGTCGTTTCCGAGCAGGACATCTGGACCTCCGACCGGCTGCAGGATCGGGCGCTGAGCGTCTGGCTGCGCTCCGAGCCGCCGCGCTCCGGCAACGAGCAGCTCGACAAGCTGATCGCGTCGCAGTACAAGGTCCAGGGCTTCCCGCTGAAGATGGTCACCGTGACCACCAGCACCCCCCAGAAGAAGGGGCAGCCGACCGTCACCCGCAGCACCATGGAGGTGACCCAGCTCGACACCTCCGCCACGGTGCCGGACTCCCGGTTCGAGATCCCGGCCGGCTACCAGGAGGCGCAGATGGTGCCGGCGGGTGAGGGCGACGAGGCGGAGCAGGGAGGCCCCCTCGGCGGGCTGCTCCGCCGGAAGAAGAGCAACAGTGGTGGGAACTGAGGAGAGTGCCATGAGATCGAGAGCGCTGATGCTGGCCGTCGCCGCGGCGGTCCTCCTCCCTGTCCTGGCCTGGGCTGATAGCCCGGCCAAGGGGGAGACCTACGGCAAGGGAGTGAGCCTGACCCAGACCACCTCCATCCAGGAGATTCTCGCCCGGCCCGACGATTTCGTCGGCAAGACGGTGCGGATCGAGGGGCCGGTGCTGGACGTCTGCCCGATGAAGGGGTGCTGGATGGAGCTCGGAGCCCAGCAGGCGGACGGTACGGCCAGTCTGCGGGTCAAGGTGGAGGACGGCGTGATCGCCTTCCCGGTGACCGCCAAGGGGAAGCTCGCCGTGGCCGAGGGGACGGTGGAGGCCATCCCCATGACGCGCGAGAAGTATGTGGACTGGCTCGCCCATCTCTCGGAGGAGCGGGGAGAGAAGCTCGACCCCTCGACCGTCGGGGAGGGACCGTTCCGGATCCTCCAGATCCAGGGGACCGGCGCCAGGATCGAGGGCCCGTGAGCGAGCGGGAGGACGAGGCCGGCGGCGCGCGCCATCTCCCCGGCGGCGAGCGTCTGGGGAGCCGCGAGATCTTCCGTGGCCGTACCGTCCATCTGGACGTCGACCATGTGCGCCTGCCCAACGGCAACGAGATGGATCTGGAGCTGATCCACCATCCCGGGGCCGCAGCCGTCGTGCCGGTGCTCGAGGGGGACGTGCTGATGGTGCGCCAGTACCGGTACGCCACCGGCGGCTGGCTCCTCGAGGTCCCGGCAGGCAAGCTCGACCCGGGGGAGTCGCCGAAGAGCTGCGCCTTCCGCGAGGTGGAGGAGGAGACCGGCTACCGGCCCACGGACCTCCAGCCGCTGGGCTGGATCTGGACGAGCCCCGGCTTCACCGACGAGAAGATCTGGCTCTACCTCGCCACCGGCCTCACCGCCACCCGCCAGCAACTGGGCAAGGACGAGGTGCTCTCCCTGGAGCGCCTGCCGCTCCGGGAGGCCATCGACAAGGCGGCCCGTGGCGAGATCCATGACGCCAAGTCGGTCTGCGCCCTGCTGCGTGCCGCCCGGCACCTCGACCATCAGTAGCTTCCTGGCACGAGCGCTGCATCTCCCCCCGCGCTGTTTCGGCACTTTGCGAGAGGAGATGCATGCGATCAGCCATCCTGACTGAACCTCGCCGTTTCGACATCCAGTCCATGGAGCCGCCACAGCCCGGAGAGGGCGAGGTGCGGCTGCGCGTCCTGGGCTGCGGCGTCTGCGGCTCCGACATGGGGCCCTGGAAGGGGCTCCACGGTCTTACCTATCCCATGCCGGCGGGCGCGCCGGGTCACGAGGTCTTCGGCACCGTCGAATCCTTAGGTCCGGGCGTCCAGGGCTTACAAGTGGGAATGCCGGTGACGGCCCTCACCTATCGGGCCTATTCCGAGTACGACATCGCCAAAGCCGACTCCCTGGTCCCCCTGCCGCCCTCCCTGGCCGGCCGGCCGGTCCTGGGCGAGCCCGTGGCCTGCGCCGTCAACGTCGTCCGGCGCTCCGGCGTGCGCGAGGGGGATACCGTCGTGCTCCTGGGCACCGGCTTCCTCGGCGCCCTCGTCCTCCAGCTCCTGCGCCGCGAGCGTCCGGGCCGCGTGTTCGCCGTGTCCCGTCGTCCTTTGTCGCCCGGCCTCGCCGAGCGCTTCGGAGCCGACGAGGTCCTGACCTATGACGACGACGTGCGCGGGCGGGTCGGCGCGGCCACGGGCGGGCAGATGGCCGATGTAGTCATCGAGGCCACGGGCTACCAGATGCCGCTCGACCTCGGCGCCGAGCTGACGCGGATACGCGGCCGGCTACTGATCGCCGGTTATCACCAGGAGGGCCCGCGGACGGTCAACATGCAGCTCTGGAACTGGCGCGGGCTCGACGTCATCAACGCCCACGAGCGCGATCCGGAGATCTACCGCAGCGGCATGGAGGAGGGGGTCCGCCGGCTGGCCGCGGGGGAGATCGACCTCGCGCCCCTCATCACCCACTCGTTCCCGCTGGCCGACATCAACCAGGCGTTCCGCACGGCGGAGGAGCGGCCCGCCGGGTTCCTGAAGTCGCTGGTCTTCACGGGAGCTTCGGCGTGACCCCTCGTCTCGGCTTCGCCGGCCTCGGCTGGATCGGGGCCATGCGGCTCGACGCGGTGGCCGCGGTCGGGGCGGGTGAGATCGCGGCCCTCTGCGAGCCCACCGAGGCCCGCCTGGAGGAGGTCGCCCGGGCCCACCCCGGCGCCGCCGCCTTCACCTCGTTGGAGGAGATGCTGTCCCGCTCCGGCGACCTCGGACTCGACGGCGTGGTGATCGCGACGCCCAACTCCCTCCACGCTCCCCAGACCCTGGCGGCCCTGGACCGCGGCCTCGCCGTGTTCTGCCAGAAACCGCTGGCGCTCTCCGGCCAGGAGGCGCGCGAGATGGTGGACGCCGCCCGCCGGGCCGACCGCCTGCTGGGCATCGACTACTCCTACCGCTTCACCGAGGGGATGAAGGCGCTTCGCGGCATGGTGGCGCGGGGCGAGCTCGGCCGGGTGTTCAGCGTCGACACCGTGTTCCACAACGCTTACGGCCCGGACAAGTCCTGGTGCAGGGACCCGCGCCTCGCCGGCGGCGGCGCGCTCATGGATCTGGGCGTCCACCTCGTCGACCTCGCCCTATGGGTATTGGACGACGTAGCGGTCGAGGCGGTCCACGGCGGGGTGTGGAGCGGCGGCGAGGCCATCCACGGCCTCGGGATCGACGACTTCGCCAGCGCCCGGCTCGAGCTGGCGGGGGGCGCGGCGGTCTCCCTGGCGGTGAGCTGGAACGCCCACGCCGGCCAGGACTGCGTCATCCGCCTGGCCGCTTTCGGCACCTCCGGGGGGGCCGAGTTCCGCAACGTCGGGGGGAGCTTCTTCGACTTCGAGCTGGTCCGCTTCCACGGGCGCTCGGGCGAGGTGGTCGTCCGCGAGTCCCGGGACTGGTTGGGCAAGGCGATCCTCGACTGGACCGGCCGCCTGGGCCAGGGAGGACGCTTCGACCCCGAGATCGAGCGCAGCGTCACGGTCAGCCGCGCCGTCGACGCCCTCTACGGCAGGGATTGAAAGGAAAAGGCCCGGGGTTGGCGGCCCCGGGCCTTTCGTGGTGTCCAGGGGAGGGGGCTAGGCCACGTCCCGCACGTACAGGTACTCCTGGATGCCGTGCCGGAGGAGGAAGGACCGGTCGACGTGAAAGCCCTTGAGCCGGTCATTGACCTCCGCCGGGGCGTAGCGCGGCCCCGGACGCTCCAGGGCCGACCGCCGCTCGTACGAGAGCGTCTGCTCGTCGACGATCTTGAAGCGGATCGGCTGCGCCGGGATCTGCTTCTGGTTCGACATCAGGGCGAACAG
>DASPJI010000826.1:0-3973 GCA_035628695.1 Thermoanaerobaculia bacterium
TGCCCCACGGCTCGCCGGGCCGGGGCGAGCCGGACGCGGCCCCCCACGGTCCCCGCAAAGGGCCCACGGCGTGGGTCTTCTCCAGCTCGTCCGTGCTCAACGGCGGTCCCTCCACCCCCGGAACGGCCGGGGGCGCCTGCGGCGCGATGTCTCAGGTCTCGAAGGAGAAGTGTAGCGGAGGTCGGGCTGGAAGGCCCCGCTCAGACCGGGAGCTTGCCGCGCTTGGCCCGGAAGCGCCCGACGGTCTGGGCGTGGAGGAGCGCGGCCAGGCTGTAGCTCAGGCGGGTCATCCACCACATGACGCGGCCGTAGAAGGGGTAGACGATGACCGCCCGGTTGCGGGCGACGCCGTCCAGGGTCTGGCGGGCGGCGTCGGCGGCGCCGATCATCTTGAAGGGGATGCTGGCGAGCACGTCCTCCTTGCGGCTGCGGACGTAGGTGCCGGCGTCGAAGATGGAGGTCTTCACGAAGCCGGGGCAGACGGCGGTCACCTTGACCCCCAGCCCCTCCCCCTCCGCCCGTAGCGAGAGCGACAGCCCCACGACGCCGAACTTGGTGGTGGCGTACGGGGTGGCGGTGGGAAACCCGGTGAGGCCGGCGAGCGAGGCGACGTTGACGATGTGCCCCGATCCCTGGCGGGTCATCAGGGCGTACGCGGCGGTGGCGCCGTGGATCACCCCCCAGAGGTTGACGTCAATGATCCTGCGCCAGTGCTCGAGGGAGAGGTCGCGGACTTCGCCGGACACCGCCAAGCCGGCGTTGTTGAAGAGGTAGTCGAGCCGCCCGTGGGTGGCCGAGGTCTCCTCCAGCAGGCGCTGGACGTCCTCGGCCCGCGTCACGTCCAGCCGCGCCGCCGTCGCCTGTCCCCCGGCCGCCACGATGGCCGCCGCCACCGCCCGCGCCCCCTCCTCGCCGATGTCCGTGACCACCACCCGCGCCCCGCGGCGCGCGAGCTCCTCGCAGAAGGCGCGCCCCAGCCCGGAGGCGCCACCGGTCACCACCGCGACCGCGTCGTGGAAGGGATTCATGGGTAGGGCGAGTGTACCCCGAAATCTTCCCGCGACGCCGGCCACCTTTTGGTGTAGCGTAGAGCTGCTTTCCGCGGAGACATCGGAACCCTATGCCAATCCTCGTCAGCTTCCGGGACAAGGTCATGCCTCGTCTAGCCGCCCCTTTCCGCCGCCAGTGGCAGTGGAAGGACCTGGTCATCGCCCTTCTCCTCCTGCTGGTGGGCAGCCTGTCGGCCTATGCCTTCCGGGCGCCCATCGCCGCCGCCGCGGCGCGCCTGCGGGCGGACGCCCAGGGCGCCGAGATGGTGTCGGTGTTCGACGTCGCCGTCGACCGCCAGGGGCGCCAGTACGTCGACTTCATCTTCGACCGGCCGCTGGGCAAGGACAAGGTCGGGACGATCCTCGACCCGGCGCCGGCCGAGATCGAGCCGGCCCTCGGCGGCTCCTGGAAGTGGCAGGACACGAACGCGCTGCGCTTCCAGCCGAGCGGTGGCTTTCCCGTCGCCAGCGAGTTCACCTTCACCCTGATCCCGGACCGCATCCTCACGGAGGGGCTCGTCTTCACCGGCGAGACCGAGCACGTGGTCCGCACCGACCAGTTCCTGGTGGAGAACGTCGAGATCACCGAGGAGCCGGCGCTCGACGGCAAGGCCAAGATCTTCTTCCGCGGCCAGATCCAGTTCAACTACCCCGTCGACCCCAAGGTCCTGATCCCCAAGCTGCGGCTGGAGGACCCCAACCTGCCCGAGCCGGTGCCGGTCGTTCTGGAGACCGACTGGAACAGCGCGGTCATCGCCTTCCGCACCGAGCCGGTGCAGAAGGAGCGCGACGAGCGCACGCTGCGGCTGGTGGTCTCTGGCGATCTCACCCCGATCGGCGGCAACGTGCCACTGGGCGAGGACTTCGTGCGCGAGATCCCGGTTGGCTCCAGCACCAAGCTGTCGGTGTGGAGCATCACAGCCGAGCCCGGGCCGCGCGAGTCCACCCTGCGCGTGCGGTTCTCGTCGCCGATCTCCGCCGCCGTCGCCGAGAAGTACCTGAAGATCGAGCCGGCGGTGCGCGTCCGCCTCTCCGCCGAGCGCAACGAGCTCGCCGTCACCGGGGAGCTCCTGCCCGGCAACACCTACGACGTCACCATCGGCAGGGGGATGCCCGCGACGGACGACGCCGTCCTGGGGGAGGACTACAACCAGGAGGTGGCGATCCCGGACCTCGATCCGTCCGTGGGCTTCCAGAGCCAGGGGATGTTCCTCGCCGCCTCCGGCCGCCACACCGTGGCCGTCGAGAGCGTCAACGTCCCCAAGGTGCGGATGACCATCGACCGGGTCTATCTCAACAACCTCTTCTTCCTCTTCCAGTACGGCGGCTTCTTCGACTCGGAGACCGGCTACTTCGGCGAGCTTCCCCACGCGCTCGGCGACCGCTTGAAGGACGAGACGCTGGAGCCGGGCGGCGCCCGCAACCAGCGGCGGGTCACCCCGATCACCCTCGACCGCTGGGTGGACGTCAAGGAGCCCGGCCTCTACCGGGTCTCGGTCGGCCAGCCCGACGACTGGGAGGCGAGCCAGCGCTGGCTGCTGCTGACCGACCTCGGCGCCGTGGCCAAGCGCGGCCGCGGCGAGCTCATGGTCTGGGTGTCGTCGCTGACCGACCTCGGCGCCATCGACGGCGCCCAGGTCGCCCTGTACACCGACCAGAATCAGCTCATCGGCGAGGGGACCACCGACGGCTCCGGCCTCTGGCGCATCGAGGACGCCAAGGCGCTGGCCTCCGGCGCCAAGGGCCGGCCCTACATGGTGACCATCGAGAAGGGGGACGACTTCACCTTCCTCCTCCTCGACCAGATGGGGATCGACGTCACCGGCCTCGACACCGGCGGCGCCGAGCCGATCGGCGAGGGCTACACCGCCTTCCTCTACGGCGAGCGCGACCTCTACCGGCCGGGCGAGACGGTCGAGGGTCTGGCCGTGGTGCGCGACGGCACTCTGTCCCCGTCGCCGGCGATGCCCGCGGTGCTCCGCCACCTCGACCCCCAGGGCCGGGAGATCGAGACGCAGCGGGTGCAGATCGATGACCGCGGCCTCGGCGAGCTCGAGCTCGCCCTGCCGGCCTATTCGCTGACCGGCCACCACACCCTGGAGCTGGTCGTCGCCGAGAAGGTCATCGGCCAGTACCGGTTCCAGGTGGAGGAGTTCGTCCCCGATCGCATCTCGGTCGCCATCGTCACCCCCAAGGAGAAGGTGGGCCCGGGCCAGGACCTCTCCTACCAGGTGCAGTCCAACTACCTGTTCGGACCGCCGGCCGGTGGCCTGCCGGTCGAGACCCGGGTGCGGCTGGTGGACGCCGACTTCGCCCCCAAGGGGTTCGAGAATTTCACGTTCCGCAACCCCGAGCGCAAGCTGGAGGAGCGCGAGATCCTCTCGCAGCAGGGCAAGCTCGACACCGAAGGGCGGAGCCCCTTCACCGTCACCATGCCGGCCGGCGCTCCGGTCCCGTCGTCGCTCGAGGCGGTGATCACCGCGCGGGTGCAGGAGCAGGGGGGCCGGGGCGTGGCCGCCATGGAGCGGCTGCGGGTCGATCCCTATCCTTACTACATAGGGCTGCGGCGGCTGGGCGAGGGCTACCCCGAGCCCGGCAAGCCGGTGGAATTCGAGTTCGTCGGCGTCGACCCGTCCGGCAAGCCGGTGGCGGCCAAGGCGCTGCGCGCCGACCTCTTCCTCGACCGCTGGAACACGGTGCTGCGCCGGACCTCGGGCGGCGGCTACCGGTACGAGACGACGCGCGACCCGCGGCTGATCGACAGCCAGGCGGTCGCCGGCGGCAAGGAGCGGGGCAAGCTCAGCTTCACCCCCCGCGAGTACGGCAGCTATCGGGCGGTGATCACCGACCCCGAGACCCAGGCGTCGGCCGAGGTGGAGTTCTTCGCCGCCGGCTGGGGCTACTCCCCGTGGGCGATCAAGAAC
>DASPJI010000827.1:0-5429 GCA_035628695.1 Thermoanaerobaculia bacterium
GTAGAGTCGGCCGCCCGGCTCGGCGCCCGCAGGGCCGAAGGCATCGGGGATGAACCTCTCGGCGGTCAGGTCCGGCCGGTTGCGGTAGCCGCGGGAGAGTCCCAGGCCGCCGATGTGCAGCTCCCCGGGTACGCCGGCCGGCACCGGCTGGAGCCGCGGCGACAGGAGATAGATCTGGGTGTTGTCGATCGGCCTGCCGATGGGGAGATTGGCGCCGCCGCCGGCATCCACCCGGTGGGCCATGGACCAGATCGTCGCCTCGGTGGGTCCGTAGACATTCCACAGTGAGCCGCAGGCATCCAGGAGCTGGTCGGCCAAGTCGCGCGGCAGAGCCTCGCCGCCGCAGAGAATCTTGAGGTTCGGATTCCCCTGCCAGCCAGCGCTCAAGAGGAGCCGCCAAGTGGCGGGTGTCGCCTGCATCACCGTGGTCCCGGAGTTGGTCAGGCGCTCCACGAGCTGCTCGCCGGCCTGGGCGGTGTCGCGGGACACCAGCACCACCTTGGCGCCGTTGACCAGGGGGAGATAGAGCTCCAGCCCGGCGATGTCGAAGGAGAGGGTGGTGACGGCGAGCAGGGTGTCCGCCGCCGACAGGCCCGGCGTCTTGCTCATCGAGAGCAGGAAGTTGACCACCGCGCCGTGCGGGATCTGGACCCCCTTGGGCTTGCCCGTCGATCCCGAGGTATAGATGACGTAGGCGAGGTTGTCCGGCCCCACCCCCGAGACCGGCGGCGTGGCCGGCCGGGAGGCGATCGCCTCGGCGTCGCGGTCGACGGCCACCAAGACGGCGCTGTGCTCAGGGAGCTTGGCGAGCAGCCGCTCCTGGGTGAGGAGGACCGGCGCGTGCGACTGCTCCAGCATGAAGGCGACGCGCTCGCGCGGATACTCGGGGTCGAGCGGCACATAGGCGCCGCCGGCCTTGAGCACCGCCAGCACGCCGATCAGCATGTCGAGCGAGCGCTCCATGGAAAGGCCCACCAGCACCTCCGGCCCGACGCCCAGGCTCCGCAGGTGATGCGCCAGGCGGTTGGCCCGGGCCTCCAGGTCGCCGTAGGTCAGCGGCTCGCCTTCGAAGTCGGCCGCGATGACCTCCGGGGTACGCGCTGCCTGGGAGGCGATCAGCTCGTGGAGGCAGACGTCCCGCGGCACATCGACGGCGGTGGCGTTCCAGTCGACCAGGAGCTGGCGCCGCTCGGCGCCGGCGAGCCAGGGCAGCTCCGAGAGGGGCCGGTCCGGATCAGCGGCGACGCCCTCGGCCACCGCCCGGAAGTGGCCCAGGAAGCGCTCGATGGTGGAGAGATCGAAGAGATCGGTGTTGTACTCGAGGTAGCCGTCGAGCCCGTTCTCCCCCTCGACCATGTAGAGGGTCATCTCGAACTTCGAGGTTCGGCTGTCCACCGGCACTTGGCGGATCTGGAGACCCGGCAGCTCGAGCGCCTTGCCGGGAACATTGAGCAGGATGAGCAGCACCTGGAAGACCGGGGTGCGGGCGAGGTCGCGCTCCGGATGCAGCTCGTCGACCAGCTTCTCGAACGGCAGGTCCTGATGGGCATAGGCGCCGAGGGCCGTCTCGCGTTCGCGGCGCACCAGCTCGCGGAACGATGGATCGCCCGAGAGGTCGGTGCGCAGGGCCAGGGAGTTGGCGAATAAGCCGATGAGCTTCTCGATCTCCGGCCGGGTGCGGTTGGCGATCAGTGTGCCGAGGGCCAGATCCTCCTGGCCGGTATAGTGGTGGAGCAGCGACTTGAAGGCGGCCAAGAGGGCCACGAAGAGAGTCCCCCCCTCGCGCTGGGCGAGCCGGGTCAGGGCGCCGGTGGTCTCACGCGGCAGCCGCACCGGCGCGGTGTCGCCGTTGTACGTCCGCAGCGCCGGCCGGGGGCGATCGGTCACCAGGTCCAGGTGGGGAGTGCCGGCGAGGCGGTCTCGCCAATAGGAGAGCTGGGCCTCCAGCACGTCTCCTTGAAGCCACTCGCGCTGCCAAAGGCCGAAATCCAGGTACTGGACTTCCAGCTCCGGCAGCGGCGACGGCTCGCCGGCGGCGAACGCCTCGTAGATCGCCCGCAACTCGCCGAGGAAGACGCCGCGGGACCAGCCGTCATAAACGACGTGGTGGACGTTGAAAAAGAAGAGGTGCTCGTCCGCGCCCACCTTGAAGAGGAGAGGACGGAAGACCGGGCCCATCCGCAGGTCGAAGGGCTGGCGCGAATCCGCGGCGGCCGCCTCCATCGCCTCGGCCTCGGCGTCGGGGGAGCCGGAGAGGTCGGTGACCGGCAGATCGACAACCAGGCGCTCCTCGATGATCTGCATCGGCTCGCCGTCCACCGCCTGGAAGGTGGTACGGAGCGCCTCGTGGCGGGCGACGATGGCATCCAGGGTGCGGCGGAGCGCCTCGACATCCAGCGGGCCGACGAGACGGAAGCCCTGGGGGATGTTGTATTCGGGGCTGTCCGGCTCGTACTGCTGCAGAAACCAGAGCCGCTGCTGCGCGAAGGAGAGCCGGAACATGCCCGGCGAGCGGTTGACCCGGGCGATGCGGGGCTGCTCCGGCTCCTCGTGAGCCTTCTGCTTCTGGAGCTGCTGAAAAAGCAGAGCTCTCTTCTCGAGAGGCAGCTCCGCGATCCGCCTCGCCAGTTCTTCCTGGTTCATACGTCCTCCCTCAAACCAAAGCATCAGAAACCTGCAAGGGGGCGAATGGGACCACCCCTCCCTGCTACAACGTGCTACGACTCGAAGCTCGCCAGGAGCTGGGCGAGCATGTCCGCGTCGGCCCGCTCCAGCTCCTTCTGGACCACGGCCTCGGCGAGGCCGGCGACCGTCGGGCTCTTGAACAGAACCGGCAGCGTCACGTCCACCCGGTAAGTCTCGCGGATACGCGAGACCACCTGAGTAGCCATGAGCGAGTGCCCGCCCAGCTCGAAGAAGTTGTCGAAGACGCCGATCCGGGGCCGTCCCAGCACCTCGGACCAGATCGCCGCCACCCCCTCTTCGATAGGCGTGCGGGGCGCGACGAGCTCCCGCTCGAGCTCGGGACGCTCTCCTCCTGGAACCGGCAACGCTTTGCGATCGACCTTACCGTTTGGAGTGAGGGGTAAAGCCTGAAGCGTGACAAAATGTGAAGGAATCATGTACTCCGGCAGCGATTCGCGCAAGGCCGCCCGGAGATTGCCCACGCTGGCCACCTTCCCCTCCGCCTGGACCAGATAGGCCACGAGCTGGTTGCTGCCCGTGGCGTCCGGCAGGACCGCCACCACTGCCTGGGCGATCGCGGGGTGGTCGGAGAACGCCGCCTCGATCTCCCCCAGCTCGATCCGGAAACCCCGGACCTTCACCTGGTGGTCGGCGCGGCCGATGAACTCCACCTCGCCGTTCGGCAGGCGCCGCGCCAAGTCGCCGGTGCGATAGAGGCGGGCGCCGCTCTCCCAGGCGAACGGATCGGGGACGAAGCGCTCGGCCGTGAGGCCAGGCCGGCGGAGGTAGCCCCGGGCGAGGCCGTCGCCACCGATGTACAGCTCCCCCACCACTCCGGCAGGGACCGGTGCGAACCGGCGGTCCAGCAGGTGGATGGAGGTGTTGGCGATCGGCCGGCCGACAGGGACGGCGGCGGCGAAGGCCTCGTCCACTTGGACGGAGCGGGTGGCTGACCAGATGGTAGTCTCGGTCGGGCCGTAGACGTTCCACAGGGAGCCGACGCGCGAGGAGATGTCGCGCGCGAGGTCCGCGGGGAGGGCCTCGCCGCCGCAGAGGGCCTTGAGGCCAGGGCTCCCCTGCCAGCCCGAGGTGAGGAGCATCCGCCAGGTGGCGGGCGTCGCCTGGAGGACGGTCGCGCCTTCGAGGAGAGTGGAGAGGCTGCCACCATCCATCGCCTCGTCCCGGCTGGCGAGCAGGATCCGGGCGCCTACCGAGAGGGGCAGGTAGAGCTCGAGGCCGGCGATATCGAAGGAGATAGTGGTCACCGCGACGAGAGTGTCGGCGGCGGTGAGGCCCGGCTGGTGTGCCATGGAGGCGAGGAAGTTGACGACGCCGCCGTGGCGTACCTCGACGCCCTTCGGGCGGCCGGTGGAGCCCGAGGTATAGATGACGTAGGCGAGGTCGTCGGGGCCGGCCGCCGGGAGCTCCCCTGCAGCGAGATCGTCCGCGAGGTCCAGGGTGTCGATTTCTACGATCTCGGCCGTGGTCTCCGGCAGCTCCCAGCGGAGGCGCTCTTCGGTGAGAAGGATGGCGGCGCCGCTGTCCTCCACCACGTAGGCGACGCGGTCCTGGGGATAGGTCGGATCGAGGGGGACGTAGGCGGCGCCGGACTTCAAGACGGCCAGGAGCACCGCCACCATGTTCGCTGAGCGATCCAGGAAGACCCCCACCAGGGTGCCGGGGCCAGCTCCCAGGCTCCGGAGGTGATCCGCCAGATGGTTCGCCCGGGCATCGAGGTCCGCGTAGGTCAGGTCCTCGCCTTCGAACGTCAGGGCGACGGCGCCGGGAGTGCGCGCGACCTGGGCCTCCACCAGAGCGTGGACCGTTGACTCGGCTGGGAGCGCGGTCCGGGTGTCGTTCCAGGCTTCCAGGAGCTGGAGACGCTCCTCGGCCGAGAGCATCGGCAGGTCCGCCACCGCGGCGTCGGGGTCGGCCACGGCGCCGGCGAGCAGGTTGATCAGGTGGCCGGCCATGCGCTCGATGGTGGCCGTCTCGAAGAGCTCGGTGTTGTACTCCAGAAAGCCGGCGAGGCCGTCCCGCCCCTCGGTCAGCGAGAGGGAGAGGTCGAGCCGCGACGTCCGGTTGTCGATGGACGGGAAGCTCAGGGCGAGGCCCGGCAGGCGCGTGGCGTCCGGCGGCGCGTCCGGCACGTGGTGCAGGACGAAAAAAACCTGGAAGATCGGGTTGTGCGAGAGGTGCCGCTCGGGCTGGAGCTCCTCGACGAGCTGCTCGAACGGCAGGTCGCCGTGGGTGTAGGCCCCCAGCGCCGCCTCGCGCAGCCGGACCAGGAGCTGCCGGAACCCGGGCTCGCCGCCGAGGTCGGCGCGCAGCACCAGCATGTTGGCGAAGAAGCCGATAAGCCCCTCGAGGCCGGCGCGGTCGCGGCCGGCGATCGGCCAGCCGGCCAGCACCTCCTCCTGCCCGGACCAGCGGGAGAGCAGAACGTCGAAACCGGCGAGGAGGGTCATGAAGAGCGTCGTCCCCTCGCGCCGGCCGAGCGCCGAGACCCCCTGCGCCAGCTCCACGGGCAGGGCGAAGTAGTGGCGGGCGCCATGGGCCGACTGCACCGCCGGCCGCGGCCGGTCGGTGGGTAGCTCCAGGACCCGCGGCGCGCCGTCGAGCTGCCGGCGCCAGTAGCCGAGCTGCCGCTCCAGCACCCCGCCCTGCAGCCAGGAACGCTGCCAGGCGGCGAAGTCGGCGTATTGGAGCGCGAGCGGCGGCAGCGGCGACGCCTCGCCACGCGA
>DASPJI010000828.1:0-6143 GCA_035628695.1 Thermoanaerobaculia bacterium
CGTCGACGAGCCGCCGCAGGAGGTGACCTTCCTGGTCAACGGCCGCGAGGCGGGGAAGGTGACGCTCGAGCGCGGCTTCCACGACTATCGGCTGGTGATCCCGGCCGGCGCCCTGGTGGCCGGGGACAACCGGTTCGTCGCGCGCTACGGCTTCACCCGGGTGCCGCGCGAGCTGACCTCCGGCATGGACCCGGACGCGCGCCGTCTGGGCGTGCTCTGGGACACCCTCCGCTTCGAGACCGGCGTCGATCCCCGGGCCGAGGTGCGCGCCACCGGCCGCCAGCTCTACATACCCTATGGGGTACGGGTGGATTACTACACCCGCTTCCCGGCCCGGGCGGCGCTCCTCTTCGAGCGCCTGCAGGCGCGGGGGGACGAGGGGGCCGCGCTGCGGGTGACGGTCCGGACCGAAAGCGAGGAGGAGGGCTCCGAGCGGGTCTCGCCAAGCCCGGAGGCGGCGGCGGTCCGGCTGCCCGAGGTGGAGCAGCCGGTGCGCGTCTCGCTCACCGCCGTCCCGGCCGAGCGCCCGAAAGAGGGGAAGGAGGGAGCGGTGCCTGCCGCGAGCGGCGTTGTCCTCACCCGGCCTGCCCTGGGAGCCGTGAGGACGGCGGCCGCGGGCCGGGGGACCGTCGCGGCGGCCGAGGCTGCGGCGGTGGCCCGCCGCCCGGGGCAGCGCCTGCCCAACGTCATCTTCTATATGGTGGACACCCTGCGGGCCGACCACCTGGGCTGCTACGGCTACGGCAAGCCGGTGTCCCCCCACGTGGACGCCTTCGCCCGCGAGGCGACCCTGTTCGAGACCGCCGTGGCCCAGTCCCCCTGGACCCGGCCCTCGGTGGCTTCCATGTTCACCGGCGTCGGGCCCAAGACCCACGGCGTCAACGGCCGCAAGGACACCCTGTCGCCGGAGGCCCTCACCCTGGCGGAGATGCTGCGCAGTCGCGGCTACCGCACCGCCGGGTTCGCCACCAACGGCAACGTGGCCAAGGCCTTCGGCGTCGCCCAGGGCTTCGACACCTACGAGCTGCTGCCGCGTGCCCGGCAGCACTCCCGGTTCGTCCACCAACGGGCAGCGGAGTGGCTGGCGGAGCACGGCGACGACCCGTTCTTCCTCTATCTCCACACCGTGGACCCCCACTCGCCCTACAAGCCCGAGGAGCCCTTCCGGGCGCGCTTCGCTCCCAACGTGCCGGCGGACGGCATCGGCTCGCTGCCCTGGCTGGCCCGGCTCCAGACCCGGAAGATCCCGGCGACCCCCGAGGTCATCGGCCATCTCCTCGCCCTGTACGACGCCGAGATCGCCCAGAACGATGCCAGCTTTGGCGCTCTGATGGATCTCCTGCGTGAGAGGAGGCTCTGGGACGACACCGTCGTGGTCTTCGTCTCGGATCACGGCGAGGAGTTCCACGACCACGGCGGCTGGGAGCACGGCAAGACCCTCTATGCCGAGATGGTGCAGGTGCCGCTGATCATCCGCTTCCCGGGGCTGGGGGAGGGGAAGCGGGTGGCCTCCGTCGCCCAGCACATCGACCTGGTGCCGACCCTCCTGACCTATCTCGGGCTGCCACTGCCTCCCCATGTCGAGGGACGCGACCTCCTGCCGTCGGTCCTGGCCGACGATGAGGCCGGGGATGGAAACACCGGCAGAGAGCGGGCGGCTTTTTCGTACATGGAAGTGGACGGCCACCGGGGCTCGTCCGCCGTCACCGACGGGTGGCATTTCATCGACATACAGGCTCCCACCGCCGCGGAGAAGCTCTACCAGCGGCGCGAGGATCCGGCGCAGCGCCAGAACCGGACCGGCGACAGCCCGGTGGCGCGCGGTTACCTCCGTACCCTCCTGGAGGTCCACGAGGGGCAGCGGCGGCAGACCCTGCGCCCCGGCGAAGGGGTGCTGGACGAGGAGCTCCGCGAGCAGCTCAGGGCTCTGGGCTACATTCAATAGGCGCAGTCCGGCGGTGGCATTCCCTGTGCATTAGGGGAGGCCGACAGCGCTCGTTGGTGTAGTTTCGATGGAGGAAGCATGGCCCTGTTGCTGAAGGCGGAGCATCTCAAGCGATACAAGGACCTCACCCGTCTGCTGTTCAAGTACGGCCGGGGCGACCTGGCACAGGCGGCGACCCGGGACCCGCTGCTGGCGGAGGAGGATCTCGGCGCCACCTCCACCACGCCCGGCCAGCCGGAGCAGCTGGCCGCCGACCTCGAGGCGCTGGGCCCCACCTTCATCAAGCTGGGGCAGCTCCTCTCCACCCGCTCCGACCTGCTGCCGGCTCCCTACATCGACGCCCTGGCGCGCCTGCAGGACAACGTCGAGCCTTTCTCCTTTGCCGAGGTGGAGGACATCGTCTCCACCGAGCTGGGCGTGCGGCTCTCCAAGGCCTTCTCCGACTTCGACTCGGTTCCCCTGGCGGCGGCCTCGCTCGGCCAGGTCCATCGCGCCGCCCTGCGCGACGGCCGCCTGGTGGCGGTCAAGGTGCAGCGGCCGGGTATCCGCCAGACGATCCTGGAGGATCTCGAGGCATTCGACGAGATCGCCGGCTTCATCGACCGGCACACCGAGATGGGCCGGAAGTTCGCCTTCAAGGATATGCTGGAGGAGTTCCGCAAGACGTTACTGCGCGAGCTCGATTACCGTCAGGAGGCGCTGAACCTGTCGACTCTGCGGAAGAACCTCCGCGAGTACCCGCGCCTGGTGATCCCGCAGCCGATCGAGGACTACAGCACCGCCCGCGTGCTGACCATGGAGTACGTGCGGGGGACCAAGATCACCGATCTCTCCCCCCTGGCGCGCATCGACCTGAACGGCCAGGTCCTGGCCGAGGATCTCTGCCGGGCCTACCTGGACCAGATCCTGGTGGACGGCTTCTTCCACGCCGATCCCCACCCTGGGAACCTGCTGGTCACCGACGACGGCCGGCTGGCGCTGCTCGACCTGGGCATGGTGGCGCGCATCGATCCGCAGATCCAGGAGCGGCTGCTCAAGCTGCTGCTGGCGGTCATCGACGGCCGCGGCCACGAGGCGGCCCAGATCGCCATCCAGATCGGCACCCCGCTCGAAGGGCACGATGAAAACCGCTTCCGGCGCGAGGTGGCCGACCTGGTGGGGAGCTACCAGAGTGTGCCGCGGCGCGAGGTCCAGGTGGGGAAGGTGATCCTGAGCCTGGCGCGGCTGTCGGCGGACAGCGGCGTGCGGCCGGCGCCGGAGCTGACCATGCTCGGCCGTGCCCTCCTGTGCCTCGACGAGAGCGCCCGCGCCCTCGACCCCGACTTCGATCCCAACGCCACGATGCGGCGTTACACCGACGCCGTCCTCTCCCGGCACATGTTCAAGCGGCTGTCGCCGGAGAGCTTCGTGTCGTCGACGCTGGAGATGTACGAGTTCGTCCAGCAGTTCCCGTCGCGGCTCAATTCCGTGCTGGAGACGCTGGCGGGCAACCGGCTGGAGCTCAAGGTCAACGCCTTCGACGAGACCCGCCTGATGACGAACCTGCAGAAGATCGCCAACCGCATCGCCATGGGGCTGGTGCTGGCGGCGCTCATCGTCGGCGCCGCGCTGATGATGCAGGTGCGGACCAAGTTCACGCTGTTCGGCTATCCGGGCATCGCCATGCTGCTCTTCCTGATGGCCGCCGCCTGCGGTTTCGTCCTGGTCCTGAGCATCCTGTTCAGCGACGACTGGGGCATCTCGCGCAAACGCCAGCACTGAGCCGCTACATCCCCTGGGTGCCCCCCTCCTTCAGCACGAAGTCGGGGTTGCCGTAGAGGATGTAGTTGGCCCAGTCCTTGGTCCCCTGCGCCTTGCGGATGGCCTCGCGGCCGACCTGGAGCGCTTGGCCGAGCGGGCGGCCACGTAGGATCTGCTCGTAGAAAGCCAGGGAGAAGATCTCGGCTTCGCGGTCCCCGACCGGCCAGTAGGTGCCGATGAAGTTGGCGATTCCACCGCGCAGGAACGCTTCGGCGAAGCTTACCGCCTCTGTGATCCGAACTCTCAAATCCCTGGGGCGGAGCCCCCTGGCGCGCGGGGGTGCCGTGTTGCGCGATCCGCGGCGCACGCGGGCGGATTCACAGGCATTGAAGAAGACCAGCGTCGGCAGGTTCCCCACACCGACGAGGTCGGCGCCGGTCAGACGGGCCTCGTTGTGGCATAGCAGACCGCTGTGCTCCGGGCTGGCGGGATCAAACTCGGCGTGGCCGGCATAGTGGATCACGTCGTACTTTCCTGAGCTGAAGGCCTTGAGCAGCGCCGGCCGTGTCGCCTCGCTCCCTCGGATAATATCCATCTGGAGCCCCTTGAGGCGGCCGAGGAGCCTCTGCAGCGCGGCACCCTCGGCCTCCGCTCCCTCCAGGTCCTCCGTCGGGTTGAGTACCAGGAGGATGTTCAGAATCCCGTCGTGGATCCTCTGCTCGAGCCACTTGGCAACGGACAGGTTGTCGGCGGCATAGCGGCGGCTCATCCCTTCCTCGGCGGCGGGGAACCAGATGTCCGGTCCCCCGGGGAAAGTGATCTGCCCCGGCGAGCTCTGGCGGTCCGCGTGCAGGGCGAGGATCTCCCAGGGCATCCGGGAGAGGAAGGCGTCGTGGACCACCACCAGGTGCCGGTCCCGGTGACGCAGGAGGACCGTTCTCACGTCTTCGGCGAGTATCAGGTCGGCGAGCTCCGTCCCGGGCTCGGTCAGGTCCATCTTCATTTCCTTGGCCTTGAGCCGTTCGACGCAGGCCTGGATCTCCACCTCCGACACCGGCCGGGTGCCGCTCACGACCATCGCCTGGCTGCCGGCGGTGAGCAGGGCCGAGCGGACCTCGAAGCCGGGGCCGCCGTCCCTGGGGTCCCTTTCCCCTTCCCGGCGAACGATCAGGTAGACCGGGTCCTTGCGTTCCGGGCCCGACCTGGACACGGGAGGTAGAGGGGGAGACGGCAGCTCCACCTCGTCCATGGAGATCTGGACGCCCTGGCAGAGCCCGGAGGTCGACAGGCGGAGGAACTCCTGGCGGGCGGCGGCGTAGCGCTCCCGGTCTTTCTCGCAGATCACCACACGATGGAAGAAGTGGTTCCGGTCGGCGTCGAGGAGACCGCGGAGGAAGCCGGTCAGGAGGCTGTGGAGCACCGAGGAGGCACGCTCCCCCGAGCCGACGCCAAAGAGCACGGTGGAGAACTCCTCGACCCGGGTGTTGATGAAGGTGCGGATGACGTTCTCCGCCGCCGTCTGCAGCACCTCCTCGTTGAAACGGTCGAACGAGCCGAGACCGACGAAGGCGATGTGGTCCGCGGCCAGGGGGTGCTTGCCGGTCGGCATCAAGAAGATCTCGCCGACTTCGCCGGAGAACATCCGGCGCCGGAACAGCTCGGTGATCGTACCGCCCAGCCGCTCGTCCAGGGCGCGCGCCGGACCGCTGGGCGCCACGTCGCGGAAGATGCCGAGGGCGATGGCCCGCGTGTCCGCCTCGGTGATGCTGCCCAAGGCGAGGCGCAGGTCGAGGCGGTGCTGCCGGGTCTGGTTGATGACGATGCGGTTGCCGGGGAACTGGCTGGGCTCGAGTGGCAGGCCGTCAGCCGCCTGCGACGGCGTCTGGGCCAGGCCGCTCTCGCGCGGCTGGGGCGCCACCACCTCGTCGAGGAGGTGGCGCAGCTCCCGCTGGCTCAGGGCGCCATCGCGCTGGGAACGGTACGGGTTCTTCCGCAAGTCCTCTTCGAGACAGAGCTGCGGGGGCTCGCTCTGCACCACGATGGGGGGGGAGCCCGGCAGGGCGTTGGTGGTGCCGAGGCCCAGGATCTCCGCGATGGCGTGAGCGACCCGGGGATTCGTGGGCAGAGTGCCGTGAGAATCCTCGACATACCAGGTCCTGGCGCCGGGCAGCAGGGCGAGATCGACCGGCACGACACCGTCCCCGTCGGGCGAGAACTCGTAGGAGAAGCCGCCGTCCGGCCGGCGGACGAGACCGGTGACCGTCTTCTGGTTCACCCCGGCGATGAGGAAGAAACGCTCGTCGGCCGGGGCGAGCGCCTTTTGGACCTCTCGCACTCGTTCCAGGAGCTCCTGCCGAGGCCGGAGCTCGTCTTCTGGCGGCCACATGGGGAGCTTGTAGAGGTTCACCTCGCCGAAACGGTCGGGTGATGGCAGCAATTGGGTGAGCCCGGGGAAGGT
>DASPJI010000829.1:0-2398 GCA_035628695.1 Thermoanaerobaculia bacterium
CGGCGCCTGGTCGGTGCCGCGCCTCAACGGCGAGATCTATACCCAGAAGCCGCCCCTCCTCTTCTGGTCCATCAACGCCGCCGCCCTGCTCACCGGAGAGCTGGACGAGACCGCGGCCCGCATCCCTCTGGCCATCGCCGCCATCGGCTCCCTGCTGCTGGTCTACCGGATCGGCGAGCGCCTGTTCTCGCGCCGCGCCGCCTGGATCACGGTCGCCGCCTATGGCACCTGCCTGCGGGTCCTCTGGCAGGGCCGCTTCGGGCAGATCGACATGCTGCTCGCCGTCTTCGTCACCCTGGGCGTCTGGTTCTGGGTCCGCGGCTACACCGAGAGGAAGCCTCACCTCTACTATCTCTTCTTCCTCTCCGCCGGCCTGGCCACCCTGGCCAAGGGGCCGGTGGGGCTCCTGCCCCCCCTGCTCTCGATCCTCGCCTTCCTGGCCCTGACCGGACAAGGGGGCGAGATCCGGCGCCTGCGCCTCGGCACCGGGCTCCTCGTCTGGGCGGCCGTGGTCCTCGCCTGGCTGCTCCCGGCCGCCCAGTCGGGAGGCCGGGAGTACCTGGAGCAGATCGTCTACAAGCAGAACGTCACCCGCTACGCCAACCCCTGGCACCACCACCGGCCTTTCTACTACTACCTGACGGTGGTCCCGGCCGAGTATTTCCCCTGGTCCTTCCTCCTGCCCACGGCGTTGGTCCTCGGCTGGCGCCGCATCGTGGGAGGCCGCACCGGCCTGCGCCAGATGCGCTCGCCCGTTCTCCCCTTCGACGCGCGCCACGGCTTCCTCTTCGCCCTCTGCTGGATGGTGATAACCATCCTCTTCTTCAGCCTCTCCTCGGGCAAGCGCTCCGTCTACGTCCTCACCATGTACCCGGCGATGGCGTTGATGATCGGGGCCGTCCTCGACCGTCTCGCCCTGGACTGGCCGCGGGACCGCCGCTGGCTGACCGTCCCCTTCGCCGCCCTGACCCTCCTCGCTATCCTCATCGTCCTCGGCCTGCCCATCGCCGGACGGGGCCGGCCCGAGGCCGCGCCCATGGGCGGCGACCGCCTCGTCTGGATGGTCACCGCGGCCTTCCTCTCACTCCTCCTGCGGGCCGCCGGGGCCTGGTGGCAGTCCCGCTCCGGCCGCGCCGGCCGCGCCGCCGCCGCCCTGGCCGCCGGCATGGGCACTCTGATGCTCGTCACCGCCCTCCTCCTCCTCCCCCGCTTCGACGCAGTCAAGTCCGCGCGTGATCTCGCCCGCGTGCTCCGCCGGGAGATGGGTCCGGGCGAGCCCTACGGCATCTACCCCCGGCTGGACTCCACGTTCCTCTTCTACAGCCGGCGCTTCGCCGTGGATCTGAACAGCGAGGCCGAGCTCCAGGAGTTTGTCCGCCGCCCCGGCCGGATCTGGCTCCTCATCCGGCGCGACGAGCTTCCCAAGCTCCAACAGCCCCTGCCGCCGCTGGTGGAGGTCGCCCGCGACGCCGACGTCCGGGAGGGCTACGTGCTCCTCACCCACCCAGCCGCACACTGACGTACCGGTGTACCACTCCTGTGGTACACTTCTCTCCGCAAGGGCCCTGCACTCAACCCAAGGAGAGATTCCAATGACCACCAACCGTTCCTTGTCGCTCGTCCTCCTTATCCTGCCGCTTCTGATCGTCGCGGCGCTCCGCCTGTCCGCCCAGCCGCCGGCGGCACCACCCGTAGACCTCCTGCCGCAGGCGCACACCGTGGTCGACCTCCGTCACGTGGGTACGGCCATGTGGGCATGGCTGGCGGATCAGCGCAGCCAGAATCCCCGCAAGGTGGCGACCGAGTCCCAGGGGAAGGCCGCACCGGCGACCGCCCCCATCAGTGAGGTGCCGGTGATCTCCCACCAGGAGCTCACCAAGATCCTGGTGCCCCGCTACATCGCCTCCGTCCCGGAGAAGGACGGCTGGGGCCACCGGTACGAGTACCGGATGAACGTCGCCAATCCCCAGGCGGAGCACCCGATCGCTCTCCGCAGCCCGGGCCAGGATGGACGGTTCTCGACCGACACCTATGAGATCGGAGGGTACTTCCACGACGAGGTCGCCCAGGACCTCGCCTGGATGGACGGCTACTTCGTCCGCTGGCCGGAGCCGAAGAAGCCGGCGAAGTAGGTAGGAGGGTGAGACGGCGCCGGCCCGCGGGCGGGTCCGGCGCCGCTCGGGTCCTAGGCCGGCGAGGTGGCCGGCACCAGCAGGCGCTCGATGGAGCGCGCCTTGCCGGTCTCCTCGTCCACGTCGATGACGGCGCCGGCGAGGCGGACGTCCCGCTTGGCCACCTCGAAGGAGGAGGGGGTCTGCAGGATGAACCGCTTGAGGACCTTGTCGATCCGCATGCCGATGATCGACTCGTAGGGGCCGGTCATGCCCGCGTCGGTCTG
>DASPJI010000830.1:0-4185 GCA_035628695.1 Thermoanaerobaculia bacterium
GGATCGCTGGCCTACATGGCGCTGCTCTGCGTGCTCCTCTGGTCGGTCGGAGAGTCGCTGGTGCGCTCCCGCCGGATCGACTTCTCCACCAGCCTGGACGCCCTGCGGTCGGCGCGCCTGGGCCCGCGTGGCGGCAGGGCGCTGCTCCACGGCCTCGGCTACGGCGCCGGGCTCGCGGGTCTGTGGCTCGTCCTGTTCGCCGCCGCCGCCGCCCTGCCGGGGATCTCACCGCTCGGAGCGAGGTTTCCCCTGCCTCTCTTCTCGCCGGCGGAGACCCTGTTCCCGGTGCAGTACCTGCTGGACGCGGCCGGTACCCTGCTCGCCATCGGCCTCGCCTCCTATCTGCCGGCCCGCTGGGCCCCTTTCGCGGCGGTCCTCTTGGCGCCCCTGTTCTCTCCTGTCTCCCCCCTGCTCTACTTCGATCCCCGGCCGCTGGGGCTGATCCTCGGCTTCGCTCCGAGCGCCGTGCTGGTCTACGCCTTCCACCGCTCGGGCCTGACCGCCATGCTCACCGCCGCGATCGTCTCGGCCCTGTTCCCGGCGGCCCTCCTGTCGGGTCTCCACGTGGCCTGGGCACCGGCGACGCTCGCCGCCAGCATGGGCCTGCTGGCGGTGGTCGGGCTGCTGGGCGTCTGGGGGCTCTCGCGTCCTGCCGAGGTGGATGCAGAGGGGGGCCGGCCGCCGGCGTTCGTCCGCCGTCTGCGGGCGAAGCGGGACCGCCGGTACGAGATGGACCTCCTGGCCCAGATGCAACGCGGCCTGTTGCCGTGCCAGATGCTGGTGGCCGACGGTTACGAGATCGCCACGCATTCGGCCGCCCACTCCGGCAGCGAGGCCGCGGCGGAGGGCAACCTCTACGACCTCCTCCAGGACGATGCTGGCCGCCTGTGGGTCGTCACCGCCGACGTCGCCGGCCAGGGCTACTCGCGCGCCGTGGCCCAGGCCATGATCAAGGCGGTGCTGGTCAGCTCCATGGACGGCGCCCGGGAGCGGAGCGACCGCCTGCCCTCCGAAATCCTCGCCGAGACCCGCCGCGTGCTCTACCGGGAGGGACCCGCCTGCGAGTCCGCCGCCCTGACGCTCGGTCGGATCGACCCGCGGACCGGGAGGGCCGTAGTGAGCTGCGCCGGCGCGCCGCCACCCCTGCTCCTGGCAGGCGGCGAGGTCTCTCCCCTCTCCACCCCCGGCCCGCCGCTCACGCCGGGATCCACCGCCGGATACCAGGATGCCGAGCTCCTCCTGCCGCCCGGCGGCACCCTCCTGTTCTGCTCCGCGGGCCTCTTCGGAGCCGTGGACTGGAGCGGCATCCCCTTTGGCCAGGACCATGTCCGGAACGAGCTTCGCTCCGTAGGCTCCGAGCCCGCGGCCGCCATCCTCCACGCCCTCCTCGACGGCTGGCGGCGGCACACCAATCTGGAGGAGCCGCCCGCCGGGAACACCATCTTGGCGCTCCGGCGGCGGACGCGAGAGGAACTGACCGGTGACGCGGCCGCCTGAGCAGGACGACCGGAGGGACCTCTACCGCGGGGCCGCCTGGGGACTGCTGGCGCTCCTCGCCGGCCTGCTCCTGGCCTGGTGGCTCCTGCCCGAGTGGCGGACCGACTTCACCCTGACGGACGGCGCGGCGCGCCAGCGTTACCGCGACCTGGCGGTCCGTGCCGGCCTGCGCCCGGTTCCCGGGGAGGAGCGGGTGACCGCGCTTGGGGGGTACTACTTCCAGGCGTACCGAGCCCTGGGTGAGATGGGTGACGAGTGGCTCGCGGCGACGCACACCCCCGTCCTGCTCGAGGTGTCGCACGAGGTCCGGCAGCCGGAGAGTGAAAACGCCCGGCGGTTCGAGGTCCGCTTCTCGCCGCTTGGTGTGCCGCACGGCCTCTGCTGGGGACGCTGGGACAACGACCGCGACGAGAGCGCCCGTTTCGAGGCCATGGCCCGCCTGCTCCTGGAACCGGGCGAGTTGCTCGGCCCTCCGCACCGGAAGCCTGGAGAGGATACGGTCCGCTTCGCCGTGACCGGAAGCCGTGCCCCTACCTACCTTGTCGCCTCGTCCGGGCCCTGCCTGGTCGAGGTCGTGCGCCGGGTGGATGCGCCCGGCCTCGTGCAGGGGCATGAGAGCGCGCTCGGCTCCGCGCTGCTGTTCCTGGGAGTCGTGGTCCTCTTCCTGGTCTTTGCCCTGCGAGCCCGGCTCAGCGTCGTCAACGGCCTGCTGCTGGCGCTCGCCGCGGTGCTGTCGGTGGACTTCACCCACCTCTCTAAACTCCCCTCCTCACTCCCCGTCGAGTTGCCGCCGCAGGTCACTTGGATCTTCTACCTGGGAGTCCTCATGGGAGCGGGGCCGACGCTGCCAGCGATCCTTCTGGCCTGGCCCGTTGGTGAGTCGCTGCTCCGCCTGGTTCGTCCCGAGACCGTAACGGACATGGACGAGCTCCGCCAGGGTCGTCTCCGGCGAAGAACCGGGCGGGCGCTCCTCTCCGGCTTCGGCTGGGGCCTCGCCCTGGCAGGCTTCCGCCTCGGCCTGCTCGCTCTCGCCATCCCGATCCCCGGAGTATCGCCGGATAGCTTGAGCGTCATCCTGCCGCCGTCCTCCCTCACCTCAGGCGCTCTGGGCGAGAGCCTGGTGCTCGCGGCTTGGATGTCGCTCGTCGTCGCTCTCGCCGTCCGGCTGCTGCCGGCCCGTTGGGCGGTCTGGGCGGCGGCCGTGGCCGGCGGCGGGCTGTTGGAGCTCCTCCGTTTCACCCATTTGTCCTACTACTCCTTCATTCCTGTGACTCCATGGCCGGTCTCCCTGTGTGTCAATGTCGTCCTGGCCGGTGTCCTCTCCTACGTCACTCTGCGCTTCGGCCTCGCCGGTCTGCTGGCGTCTGCGTCGTCCTACCTGCTGGTCCCCACCGCTCTCCTGGCCAGCAGGGCGATCTCCTGGTGGCCGGTCAGCTTTACATTGACGGCCGCCGTGCCGCTGGCGATCCTGGTGCTGGGATGGCGGGGAGCCACGCGGGCCGGCGAGCCGGGTCCCCGCCGGGTGTGGCAGCCGGCGTTCCTCGCGCGGCTCGAAGAAGAGCGCCACATGCGCGAGATGGACCTGCTGGCGCGCATCCAGGCCGGGTTGCTGCCACGGGAGATGCCCCGCGTCGAGGGGTGGGACCTCTCCGCCCGCTCGGTCCTGGCCCAGGAGGCGGGTGGAGACCTCTATGACTTCCTCCCGGATGGCGAGGGGCGGCTCTGGATCGCCGCGGGCGACGTGGCGGGCCACGGTCCGAGCTGTGCCATCGCCCTGGCCATGACCAAGGCGGCTCTCGCCACCCTGGTGACGGCCTCCCGCTCCCCGGCCGAAGTCTTACGGCGCGTTGACCAAGTCTTGCGGTCGGGGAGCGCGAACCGCCGCTTCACTACCTTGGCGCTGCTCCGCCTCGATCCACGGACCGGCGAAGCCGTGCTGGCCAACGCCGCCCATCCCTACCCCCTGCTGGCGGCGGACGGCGGAGTGTCCGAGCTGGAGCTGCCCGGGCTGCCGCTGGGCCAGGGGCCCCGCCGCGAGTACCGGGAGATCTCCTTCCAGGTGCCGTCCGGCGGCGTGCTCGCCTTCGTCTCCGACGGTCTGCTCGAAGCCATGGATGCCTCTGGCACGCCCTACGGGTTCGACGCCGCCAAGGACGTCCTCCAGTCGTCGGCCGGCCGGTCCGCCGGCGAGATCGTGGAAACGCTGATGGCTGCCTGGCGCCACCATCTGGGCTCCCGGCCGACCGACGACGACACGACCGTGGTGATCGTGAAACGCCTGGACGCTGAGCGAGGCTAGAATGCGGCCTGAGCTTCCCGAGGCACACATGACCCTCTACGACACGCTGATCGTCGGTGGCGGCCCGGCAGGGCTGACGGCCGCTCTCCATCTCGCCTGGCACGACCGCAAGGTGCTGGTGATCGACCGCGTCTCCGGGCCGCTCTTCTACACCCTGGAGCTGCTCCACAACGTGCCGGGCATGCCCGCCGTCTCCGGCGCCGAGATCCAGAAGCGGCTCAGGAAGCAGGCGCAGGAGATGGGGGCCGAGGTCGTACGCGGCAACGTCGTCCACGCCGAGGGCTCGGAGGGGGACTTCCGGCTGTCCGGTGAGAAAGGCGAGGAGTGGCGCGGCAAGACCGTGCTCCTCGCCACCGGCGTCGCCCGCCACCACCCGCTCGTGGACGGCG
>DASPJI010000831.1:0-4449 GCA_035628695.1 Thermoanaerobaculia bacterium
CTGGCCGCCCTCGCCTTCCTGGGTCTTGCCTGGGGCCGCCGCGCCGGTCTGCTCCTCGCCTGCTGTGCCCTCGGCCTCCTGGTCGCGGTGGTCCGCGGACCTTTCCGGGAGAGCGGGCCCGACCTCGACCGGCCGCTTGACGCGGTGGTGCGGGTGGCCGGCCACTGGACGGCCGACGACGAGGGGTGGTCCGCTCCGGCCCGCCTCCTCCGCTGCCGCCAGGGGCTGGAGGTGTCGGCGCCTCCCCTGGAGGTGCTCGTGCACATCCCCGGCCCGGACGAGGAGCCGCCCGCGTTCGGGACGGTTCTCCGGCTGAGAGGATATCTCGCCCGCTCGGTGGGTTTCGCCAACCGCGTCCCTGTGCAGCCCGGCCCCTGGCGGCTGCGGGTCAAGAGCCGCAGCCTGATGGAGGTGGAGGAGCCGCCAGGCCGGATCGCCCAGCTCTCCAGCACGCTCCGGCGCCGCGTCGAGACGGCGTACCGCGTTGCTGCAGGCGAGGAGACCGGGCCGGGGATCGCGCTGGTGCGGGCCCTGGTGCTGGGGGACGCCTCGGCCCTGCCTCTGGAGTGGAAGCGGGGGCTGCGCGTCACCGGCGTCTACCACCTGATGTCGGTCTCGGGTGTCCACGTGGCGCTGGTCGCCGGCGCGGTCTGGCTCCTCGGCTTCTGGCTGCCGCGGAGCATCCGCCTGCTCCTGATGCTGGCGGCGATCGGAGGCTACCTGCTGCTGGTCGGTCCGCTCCCGGCCCTGGTACGGGCCGCGCTCATGGGGCTCCTGGCGGTCTCGGCGCTCCTCGCCGAGCGCCCGCCGGCGGCCGCCAATGCTCTGGGCTGGGCGGTGATCGTCCTGGTCCTGGACCGTCCGGACCTGGTGAACGCCCCGGCCTTCCAGCTCACAGTATCGGCGACGGCGGGGCTGCTGCTCGCCACCCCGGCCCTGGCCCGGAGGTGGCACCGCCTGCCACGCTGGCTGGCGGGCTCGCTCGCGGCGAGCGTCGCCGCGCAGCTCGCAACCTTGCCGTGGTCCTTGCCACGCTTCCATCTCCTGTCGCCGCTCGCGCCGCTGCTCAATCTACCGGCCGTGCCATGGACCGGCCTCGCTCTCGGGGTGGCCCTGGTATGGACACCTCTGGCCCTGCTGGCTCCGTCGCTGGCCGGTGCCCTGGTACCGGTGCTCGATCGGCTGGCCGCACCGTTCTCCTGGCCGGCGGAGACCGGGCCAGCCGTCTGGCTGCCGGTGCCGCTCCTGGTCTCGCCGCCAGCGGCCTGGCTCGCCGCGGGCCTCCTCGGGCTCGCCCTGCTCTGGCGTCCGCGCCACCGGCTGTTGCGGTGGACGGCCCTGCCCGTGGCCGCCCTCGCCGGGACCGCGATCCTGGCCTGGCCTTGGCTGCCCGGCGGGCGTGCGCCCGCCCGCGGCGTCGAGATCTCCCTTCTGGACGTAGGCCAGGGGGACGCCATCCTGCTGCGCGACGGCGACCGGGCGGTCCTGGTCGATGGCGGTGGCTGGCGAAAGGGGGACCTGGGCGGGCGGGTACTCCTTCCCGCCCTCCTGGGGGAGGAGATCCGAAGTCTGGATGCTCTCGTGATGACCCACCCTGACCGCGACCATTGCGGCGGCCTGCTGGACATCGCCGCCTACATTCCGGTGCGCGAGGTCTGGATGTCGCCTGGATGGGAGGGCGAGGAGTGCGCCGATCGGCTGCGAGCCCTGCCGGGAGCCCGGACGCGCTTCCTCTGGGCGGGGGAGAGGGGGGCGGTCGGGCGCTGGCGGCTGCGGATCCTGCATCCCGAGCGCGATGAGGAGCGCGGAGGGAACGAGCGGTCGCTGGTGATCCTCGCCGAGGCGCTGGAGCGCCGGGCGCTCCTCACCGGCGACATCGAGAGCTGGGCCGAGATGCGCCTCCTCGCCTGCTGCGAGCGCGACCTGCGGGTGGACTTCCTCAAGGTAGCCCACCATGGGAGCAAGACCTCCACCACCACCTCGTTCCTGGAAGCGGCGAGACCCCGCCTCGCCCTGGTCTCGGCCGGACCGGGGAACATCTATTACCACCCCTCCCCGGTGGTCGTGGAGCGCCTCGAAGAGCATGGCGCCGGTGTGCTGCGCACCGACCGGGACGGGCTGATCCGGATCGCGCTGCTGGAGGACGGCGGGACCCGGATCGAGTTGCCGGGGGCACCGCGGTGACGGAGAGCCCCTATTGCTCGCGGAGCGCGATAACCGGGTCGGCGCGCACCGCCCGGCGCGCCGGGATGTAGTTGGCGACCAGAGTAACCACGAGCAGCACCAGGACGGTGCTCGCCAGGAGGATCGGATCCAGAGCGATCGTGCCGAGGAGCTGACTCTTGATCAGACGAGTCAGGGCCAGGCCGGCGATGAGCCCGAGGGAGAGGCCGGTCAGCGCCAGACCGAACCCCCTGGCCAGCGCCGCCCAGATTACCTCCCTTGGCTGGGCCCCCAGGGCCAGCCGGATACCGAACTCGCGGGTGCGTTGCGACACCGCGTAGGACGTGACGCCATAGATCCCCACCGCCGCCAGGAGCAGCGCGGCCAAGGAAAAGAGGCCCATCATCAAGACGAGCAGACGCCGGTTCGCCATCTGATCCGACAGTCTCGCCTCCATAGTCATGATCTCGTAGACCGGGAGCTCGGGGATGAACCGTTTGAGCTCTCTCTGGATGGTTACTCCGAGGGTATCTGGCGGCACCGACGTGCGGACGAGCAGGTTGAGCACCGGTGGTGTCCGGGGCGCCAGTTGCAGCGCGGGGAGATACAGGTCGGGAGCAGGCCACTCCCCTTCGCTGAGTCCGTTCTGGCGCACGTCGGCGACCACGCCCACCACCGTGAGCCATGGGGTCGGCGCGGCCTTGAGGCGCTTGCCGATGGGGTCCTGGCCTGGCCAGAACTGCTTGGCCAGCGAATTGCTGACCACGACGACGGGCGTGGTCTCTGCCGTGTCCTGGGGCGTGAAGACGCGCCCGCGCAGGAGAGGCACCGCGAGAGTGGAGAAGTAGCCGGGACTGACGTGGTGGCGGAGGGCGAGGAGCTGGTCGTCCTGCCGGCGGCCCTCGAGCTCGAAGTAGAGGCCATAGAACTCGTCCGTCGGCATACCGGGACCGGATACCGCCACGGACGAGACTCCGGGGACCGCTTCGACACGCGCGAGCACGTCGCTGATCACTTGGCGCAGGCTTTCCGGGGTGGCCACTCTCTGGCTTTGGGTATACATCCGCAGAGTCAGCAGGTGGTCCGCCTTGAAGCCGAGATCGATCCGGCTCTGCTGCCAGAACGACTTGGTCATCAGGCCGACTCCCACGAGGAGGGCGACTGCCAGGGCGACCTCACCGACGATCAGCAGGCCCTGCAACCGGCGGCTTCCCGTTCCGGCGGTGGCATTGCGTGCCCCCTCCGACATCAGCCCTTTGCTATCGGTGCGCGAGGCGAAGAGCGCCGGCGCCAATCCGAAGAGAAGGCCTGAGAAAATCGACACGACGAGGATGACGACCACCGCAAGCGGGTCGAGGGTGTTGCTGACGAACCCCCGCAACTCGGAGCCGCTCATCCCCGAGCCGCTCATCCGGACGATGAGCCCGACGCTCAGTGAGGCGACGAGGAGGCCCAGGATGCAGCCCAGGATTCCCAGGAACGCGCTCTCGGTCAGGAGCTGGCGGATCAACCTCCGGCGGCCCGCCCCCAGCACTACGCGCAGACTGATCTCGCGCTGGCGGCTCACCGCCTTGGCCAGCAGGAGGTTCGCGATGTTGGTGCAACTGATGAGCAGGACGAACGCCGAGCCGCCGAGTAGCGTCCAGAGCAGCGGCCGTACATTGCCCAGAATAGAGTCCCGCAACGGCAGGACCTCCACCCCGATGTCCTCGTTGCTGTCGGGGTACTCGCGGGCGAGCTGCTCGGCAACGCCGGAGAGCTCCTTCTGGGCATCTTCGACCGTGATGCCCTGCCTGAGACGGCCGATCATTGTGAGGGACCGGTACGCCCGGTCCTCGAGGTAGGTCGGGCTGATGGTGGTCGCCATGGAAATGGGCAGCCAGACGTCGACACCATCTGTCGAGCTGCGGAAGCCTGCCGGCATGACCCCGACGACCGTATAGAGGAGCTCATTGAGCTCGACCGTGCTACCGATCATCCCCGGGTCCGCGCCGAAGGCGCGGTGCCAGAGCCCATCACTCAGGATCGCCACCGGATTGCCTCCCGGGGTCCTGTCCTCGTCCGGCAGGAAGCCGCGCCCGTGGGCCGGGCGGACTCCCAGCACTTCGAAGTAGTTGGCGGACACCATCTCGCCGCCGATGAGCGCGGCGCCCTCGGGCTCGCGGAGCTTGAAGTGCCGGTTCTCCGTCCGCACGGCAAGCCCTTCGAGAGAGCGGGCGCGCTGGCGCAGGTCGACGAAGTCGGGATAGGAGGTCGGCCACCTCTGGGTCTCCTCCTTGACGCCGC
>DASPJI010000832.1:0-7780 GCA_035628695.1 Thermoanaerobaculia bacterium
GCGAACAGCCCGACGCCGCCGTAGAGGTCGAACGCCTCCTCCCCGCTCCAGGGTCCGACCACCGCTTCGACGAGCTTCGGCAGCAGGCCGCGGTGCCCCTGGAAGAAGCAGCGGGCGTCGTAGGAGTACGTGAACGCTCCCGACGCCGTCGCCACCTGGGTGGTCACCTCGCCCGAGGGCAGCCCGGCGATCACCGGCGCCACGGTCACGCCCCGGTCCTCACCCGCCGCCAGGTCGATACGCCAGGGGGGCTCGCCGTCCGCGAGGTGCGCGGGGATCTGGGAGAGGAGCTCGTCGAGCTCCGGCACCAGCAGGGCGCAGCCGCTCACCGGCACCACGTCGTTGGTGCCGCGGGCGAGATAGCCGACGCGCGCGCCGCGGGTCACCGGGTCGCGGTCGGTGTGGAGCTGCGTGCGCAGCCGATAGCCCCAGGGCTCGCCGGTGACCAGGTCGACCTTCTCGGGCATCTGGAGCTTGCCCAGGTGAATCAGGGTCTCCCAGACCGCCTGCGCCTTGAGCCGCGGCTGGACCTCGTCGCGGAGGTGCTGCAGGTCGGCGACACCGGTGGCGGAGAGCTCCGGGTGGGGATCGGGCCGGCGGTCCGGCCCCGGCTCCAGGATCTCCACGATCTCGGCGCGGCCGTAGTCGGGGTGACGCTCCACCAGCCGGACCCGCAGCCGGTCGCCGGGCGCCGAGCGGGGGACGAAGATCGGCGCCCCCTCGAAGCGGGCGAGCCCTTCGCCGCCGGCGACCAGCTTCTCGATCGACACCTCCAGCTCCTCGACGGCGGCGAGCCGCACGCCCAGCGGCGGCGCGGGGAGAGGCGCCGGCGCGGTTTCCTGGAGCCGGGGCTCCCGGGGTTCCCGAGACTCCCGGTGCGGCGGCACCCGCCGCCGGTCGAGCCCCGGATCGCGGTCATCCCGCGCCCGCCACTCGCGCCCCTCGGACCTCCCCGGCCCGGGCCGGCGCTCGCCGTCACGGGCTCGCCAGTCCGGCCGGTCTCCTCGTGGCCCACCGGGGCCGCCCGGGCCTCGGGGACCGCCAGGGCCGCGTGGGCCGCCAGGCCCCCTGGACTCCCTGGGGCCACCCGGGCCCCGCCGGTCGTCCCGCTCCCGCCGTGGCCCACCGGGTCCCCGGTCGGGCCGGCCCTGGCGATCCGAGCGATCGGACCGATCCGACGGACCTGGCCGATCAAACCGGGCCGGCCGCGGGCCGCCGGGGCCGCGCCGCTCTTCCCGCGGCCGGTCCTCTCGCGGGCGCTCTTGCCGCGGCCCGGGTCCCCGCCGCTCGGGCTCGCCACCGCTCCCCTCCGCCGCCGGCCGGCGCCACCAGGTCTTGGCGGCGTCGGGCCGGCCCTCTCCCCGGCGGGGCCCCGGGCCCCCCTGCCCTCTCGGGCCGCCCGGTTCTCTCCGTTCCCCCGGCCCGCCGCCCGGCCGCCCCCGGCCTTCGGACGGCCCGCGGCCCTCCCCCGGTCCCCGGCCGGCTCCCGGCCCCCGGCCAGCTCCCGGTCCCCGGCCGCCTCCCGGCCCCCGGCCTCCACCGGCACCGCGGCCCGCGCCGCGCCCTCCCCCACCGCCGCCGCCACTTGGTCTCATGAAGCCTCTCCTTCCACCATGATGTGAATCCGGGACGCCAACTCGGGCAGGAGGCGCTCGATCTCCGTGCGTAGCTCCTCCACCTTGTAGCGGCGGGACAGGTGATGCAGCACCAGTGCCTGATTGTGGAAATCGTCCTTCCTCCGGACGATGTCCCCCAGGGTCATGTGCTTGTAGCGCTCGCCGTGCTCCCTTTTTTCCTCTCCGAGGAAAGTGCACTCGAGCATCAGCACGCGGCTGCCGAACAGGCGCGGCTCCAGGTCGAAGACCGCCGGGCCGGTGTCGCCAGGGTAGGAGAGCCAGATCTCCTCCACCACCTCCGCGGTGTCGACGCCGCGCCGACGCAGGTCGGCCAGCTCGGCGCCGGACAGGCCGGCGAACCCGGCGGCCAGACGGCGCTTCGCGCGCAGCAGGTGGAACCCGAGGCTCGGCACCACGTGATCGGTGGCGAAGGCCTCCATCGCCAAGTCGCGTCCCACCTCCACCCGGTCGCCAGCGCGCAGCGGCACGAGCTCATAACGGTACCGCGCCCGCTCCAGGCGCTCGGCCGCCGCGATCAGGTCGGCGAGCGGCCCGGCCGTCTCCGCGGGACAGAAGACCCGCGTGTGGAGCAGCCGGTGGAGCGAGCGTTGCGACAAGACGTACGGAACCCCCAGCGCGTGGTCCAGGTGCCCGTGGGTGAGGAAGACGTCCTGGGCGCCGGCGAGCTGCATGGCGCCGCGACCGGTGTCCAGGGCGAGCCCCGGCGGATGCACGCGGAACCAGGTCTCGTCCCCGGCGCGCGACCAGCCGGTGATGCAGAGGTCTCCGATGCGCAGCTCGACGGGTTTCATCTCAGGGGCGGGACCGTCCCCCGGGTCGCCCCGGGGGACGAGGCCGGGTCAGATCTCCCGGTACAACCAGCGGCGCAACGGCGCCAGGCGGGTCTGGACGCTCTCCCAGTCCGGATCGATGAGCCAGAGGGTGGCGGAGACCGACGAGAGCAGCGAGTTGCCGTCCTGCGGCGTGAAACAGAAGCCGTAGACCTCGCGCTTGCGGCGCACCATCAGCGTCGGCGTCACCACCACGGTCTGCGACAGGATGCGGCCGTAGTAGCCGTGGTCGCGGCCGAAGCTGAAGATGAGGTTGGCGAAGCGCTTGTCGGTCAGGGCCACCCGCGGGTTCTCCTTGAGCCGCTGCTTCACCTCGTCCAGCGTCATGTCGCGCTCCAGCTCCAGGTTGAACCAGATCGAGTGCATGAGCTGGGTGTTGAGCTTGGTGGCGCTCGAGAACAGGTCGAGGTTCTTGTTCAGCGTCTCGAAGACGTAATGCGCGTCGCGGGCGTGGTGGGTGCCGAACTCCGGGTCGTCGTGCTTGCCGACGTTGGGCGACGGCACGTAGCTCGAGGTCTGCGAGATGTCGTTCGCCCGCCGCATGCAGACGAAGGTCCCCTTGCGCAGGCAGAGCTCGTTGTTGCCGTCGTCACAGACCGTCTTGATCAGGGTGGTGATGTTGTGGGTGTTGCACGAGACGATCTGGATGTAGCGGTCCTCGCCCGGCACCAGCACCTCGTCGTTGACGCCGCGGGCGTACGGCTTGCCGAAGCCGAACTCGCTCCCCTGGGCCAGGAAGCCCTTGGGGCCGGAGAGGCTCTCGTAGATCTTTTCCTTGTTGTCGTTGCCGGCCGGGGTGCAGTCGACGACGACGGTGGCCCGCTCCAGGGCCTCCCGCGAGTCGTAGGTGACCTCGTGGCCGATCTTCTCGAACTCGGCGCGCACGTCCTCGTCGACCGCAAGCTTGGCGCCGCGCGCGATCAAGTGGTTCAGCTTGGACTTGTCCGAGGCGAGCGGGGTCCGCTTGTGGAACGTGACCTCGTCGATCCCCATCTTGTCCCGAAAGTCGGTGAACAGGCCGATCAGCGGCTCACCGATCGTTCCCGTGCCCACGACGTGGACGATCTTCTTCATGATCCCTCGCTCAAAGTAATGGGTGGTTCGGTACGGCGGGTCGAAACCCGGTGGAGATTAGCACAGCGCGTGCCAGGCCCGGGGGCCTCGGGAGTCCGCGGGCCCGGCGCAGGCGACTGGCAGCGTGGTCGGGGGGAGGGGGAGCGCACACGAAGGAGCCGAGCAGGGCCCGCGGACTCCAGAGGCCCCCCGGCCCTCAGTCCTCCGGCCGCCCGTCCCCCACCTCGCCATGCTTGCCGCCACCCCGCCACTCGGGGTCGCGGCGGGCGAAGGTGTCGAGATCGCGCGGCACCTCGACCAGCGTCCGGGTCACCGCCGGGTCGCAGGTATCGTTCTCGCATTCGTAGGTGTAGACGTTCCAGCCCTCCCGCCGGGAAAAGGCGGAGAGCGTCTGGTAAGTGTTGCAGTTGCCACACTTTATGGAGATGTTTCGGATGTTGATCCCGTCGCTCATCGAGCCTCCTCGCAGGCCCACCCGGGAGTGGACCGCGCTCCATCATCCCATCAGTGGCCTGGGGATTGCACATGCACGCTTGGCTATAAATGAGTAGGATATCCGTCCGATGAGAGAACTCTCCCGCACTCGCACGCTGCTGGCCGTACTCTTGCTTACAGGGCTCGCCGGAGCCGTACCGCCGCCCGGGATCTCCCAGGAGGAGCCAGCGGCGGAGTTCGGTGAGCAGGTATCGGTCGGGTACGTGCTGGTGCCCGTGATCGTCCGGTCGGGCACGGGCTACGCCAGGAACTTGGACCAGGAGGACTTCAAGCTGCTGGTCGACGGCAGGCCGGCCCGGATCGAGAGCTTCGAGCGGCGGGCGGAGGCACCGGCGAGCGTCGTCTTCCTGCAGGACCTGTCCGGGAGCATGGAGAACGCCGGCAAGATCGAGATCAGCCGCGAGGTGGTGCGGTTCTTCCTCAAGACCGCCGTCGAGGGGGACGAGTTCTCCCTCGCCACCTTCGCGGGCGGTATCCGCCAAGTCGAGGTGCCGTTCACCGGCAACCGCGCCACTCTGGCCGAGGCCGTGACGGGTTGGGAGGCCTACGGCACCACCGCGCTCCACGACGCCGTGGCCTGGGTGCCGGAGATCTCGCTGGAGGGGCGGAACCCGAAGCGGTTCGCCATCCTGATCACCGACGGGGTCGACAACGCCAGCCAGATCCCGCCCGAGCAGGCGCGCGAGATCGTCCGCTCGGCGCAGCTCCCGGTCTACGTCCTGGGCCTGCAACCGAGCGACCTGCCCCGCGCCCCGAAGCCGGCGCCGGCAGCGAACGGCGCGGCGGCCCCGGCGACCGAGGCGGAGGCCCAGGCGCAGGCGGTCTACCGGTACGCCGACCTACTGCAGGAGCTGGCGGCGTCCACCGGCGGCCGCTACTACTCGATCTCCGGCCCCGACGACCTCCGGGAGGTGCTGACGGGCATCATCAAGGATTTTCGGCATCAATACGTGCTGGGCTTCGCGACCGGTGAAGGGCCTTCGCGGTACCGGGCGCTCACCGTCGAAGTCCGCGGCAGGAACCGCCCGGTTCTGTTCCGGCGCGGCTACCAGGGACCGCCGCCCCCCTCCCCGACGGGCGGCTAGCCGGGTCCGCCACGAGGCGGGCCTTCGAGAAAACAGGAGGAAACACCATGCAGAACAGACTTTGGACCATCGCGTTCGTGCTGATCCTGGCGCTGGCCACCACCGGCTGCGCCACCAAGAAGTACGTCCGCCAGGAGACGGGGGCAGTCGGCGCCCGGGTGGACCAGGTGGAAGGGCAGGTGGAAGAGACGCAGACCACGGTCCGCCAGCACGACACCCGGATCACCGAAGCCTCCCGCACCGCCCAGGAGGCGCTGCAGCGGGCCCAGGAGGCGGGCAAGCTCGCCCAGGGCAAGCTCCTCTACGAGACCGTGCTCACCGACGAGAAGGTGAAGTTCGGCTTCGACACGGCCGACCTCTCGCCCGAGGCGCGCGGGGCTCTGGACGAGTTCGCCAGCCAGCTCAAGGGTGAGAACAAGGGAGTCTACGTCGAGATCCAGGGGCACACCGACAGCGTCGGCTCGGACAAGTACAACGAGGAGCTGGGGCTGCTGCGGGCCGAGTCGGTCCGGCGCTACCTGAACCAGGAGCACCAGTTCCCGCTCCACCGCATCAACGTCATTTCCTACGGTGAGTCGGCGCCCATCGCGGACAACAACAGCCGCCAGGGCCGCTCCCAGAACCGGCGCGTGGCGCTGGTCGTCCTGACCTAGCCCCTCCTCCCGGGTTCCCCCTCTCCCGGACGCCGGGGGAGGGGGAGGTCCGGCCCTCCCGCCTCAGACCGGCCTCAGGATCCTGCCTGCTTGATCGCCCGGCGCAGGGTGGAGTCGTCCACCAGCCCCTGCTGGAAGAAGCTGACCTGCCCCTTTTTGTCGATGATCATCACGGCGGGGAGGGCCATGACCCCCAGCTCGGCGGAGACCTCGCCGGGATCCATCAGCACCGGGTAGGGCAGCGGCTTCTTCTCGAGAAACTTGCGGACGGTCGCCGCTTCTTCGCCGACATTGGCGGCGAGGATCTGCAGCCCCTTGCCGCCGTGCTCCTTGTGGATGGGCGCGAGAATCCCGGTCTGCACGTGACAGGGGACGCACCAGGTGGCCCAGAAGTCGACGACCACCACCTTGCCGCGGAAGTCCTTGGGACCGAGAGTGCGGCCGTCCAGGGTCTTCAGCCGGAAGTCGGCGGACCTGGGACCGCTCGCCTCCGGGCCGGCTCCGGCGCCGCCGCAGGAGAGGAGCAGGAGCGCCGCCGCCAGGGCGAACAGGGCGGACGGGCGGGAACGGCGGACACGGGAGAGCGTCTTCATCTTCATGACCTCACAAGGATAGCAGGAGCGAGTCCCACCCCGAGAAACAAAGAGGGGAGGCGCGGTATTCGCGCCTCCCCGAAGAGACTCCCACCTGGCGTGGCGGACGTGCGTCCTAGCTGCAGCCGCTCGTCGTGCCGCAGTTGAGGCACTTGTAGCAACTGCCGTTGCGCACCATGATCGAGCCGCAGTCGCTGCAGCTCGGGGCGTCCTGCTGATAGAGGAAGGTCACCTTCTGGGTCTCGACGCTGATCGCCTGCGCCACCGTGTCGAGCCGGCCGCCGCCCATCAGCGGCAGCGACTCGGGGACCGCCGGAGCCGGGGCCACGGGGATCTCGTCGCGCAGGATCACCCCTGCCGCCGCCTTGCTCTCCCGCGACAGGAACTTCGAGGCGAGCCACCGGAAGATGTAGTCGGTGATCGACTTCGCCATCGGGATCTCGGGGTTCTTGGTGAAGCCCGACGGCTCGAAGCGGGTGTGGCTGAACTTGTCGACCAGCGTCTGCAGCGGCACCCCGTACTGGAGGGCGATCGAGATCGAGGTGGCGAGCGAATCCATGAGGCCCGAGATGGTGGACCCCTCCTTCGCCATCACGAGGAAGATCTCGCCCGGCATGCCGTCGTCGTAGAGGCCGACCGTCAGGTACCCCTCGTGCTCGTTAATCGAGAACTTGTGGGTGATCGCCCGGCGCTCGTCGGGGAGCTTGCGGCGCACCGCGCGGCGCTCCTGGAGCGGCACCTGGGCCTGCGTGACCGCTTGGACGACCTGCACCGCTTGCGCCGCCACCTTCTCCTCCCCCTTCTCCTTCTTGGTGGAGAGCGGCTGGCTGCGCTTGCAGTTGTCACGGTAGATGGCGACCGCCTTCAAGCCCATCTGCCAGCCTTCAATGTAGGCCTGCATGATCTCGTCCGGCGTCGACTCCTCGGGCATGTTGATGGTCTTGCTGATGGCGCCCGAGATGAACGGCTGCACCGCGGCCAGCATCTTGAGGTGCCCCATGTAATGGATGGAGCGCGCCCCCTGCGCCGGCTTGAAGGCGCAGTCGAAGACAGGCAGGTGCTCCTCCTTGAGGTGGGGAGCCCCCTCGATGGTGTCGTGCTCGTCGATGTACTCGACGATGGCGCGGACCTCGTCCTTGTCGTAGCCCAGCCGCTTCAAGGCGATCGGCACGGTGTTGTTGACGATCTTGATCATGCCGCCGCCGACCAGCTTCTTGTACTTGACGAGGGCGATGTCGGGCTCGACGCCGGTGGTGTCGCAGTCCATCATGAAGGCGATCGTCCCGGTGGGGGCGAGCACGGTCACCTGAGCGTTGCGGAAGCCGTGCTTCGTGCCGAGCTCGAGCGTGTCGTCGTAGACCGACCTTGCCGCCGCGAGGACGTCCGCGGGAACGCCCTGCTCGGGGATCTCGT
>DASPJI010000833.1:0-3922 GCA_035628695.1 Thermoanaerobaculia bacterium
GGCCCCAACGGCGCGGGCAAGACCACCACCATCAAGATGCTGACCGGGCTTGTCCCGCCGTCAGGAGGGCGCGGCCGGGTGGCGGGCTTCGACGTCCGCACCCAGGCGAAGGAGATCAAGCGCCGCATCGGCTACATGTCGCAGCTCTTCTCCCTCTATGGCGACCTGACCGTCGGGGAGAACATCGGCTTCTTCTCGGGCCTCTACGGCGTGCCGCGGCCGCGCCGCGCCGAGCGCCGCGACTGGGTGCTGCGCATGGCCGGCCTGGAAGGGCAGCGCGACCGGCTCACCGGCGATCTGTCCCTCGGCTGGAAGCAGCGTCTGGCCCTCGGCTGCGCGGTCCTTCACGAGCCCCCCATCCTCTTCCTGGACGAGCCGACCTCCGGGGTGGACCCGATCTCGCGGCGCAGCTTCTGGGACCTCATCTACACCCTGGCCGAGGGGGGGACCACGGTCTTCGTCACCACCCACTACATGGAGGAGGCGGAGTACTGCAACCGCCTCGCGCTGATGAACCGGGGGAAGCTGATCGCCCTGGACAGCCCGGAGGGGCTGCGGCGGAGCCGCCAGCGCCCGCTCTTCGACCTGCGCACCAGCGACGGCCCCGCCGCCGCCGACCTCCTGGAGGACGCCCCCGGCGTCGAGCAGGTCGGCCTCTTCGGCCGCAACCTCCACGTCGAGGTCGCCGACGCCGCCGCGGCCCGCAAGGATCTGCCGGCCCTCCTCGCCGCCCGCGGCATCCGGGTGGAGTCGATGGAGGAGATCACCCCGTCGCTCGAGGATGTCTTCCTCTCCCTGGTGGAGGAGGCCGGCGGCGCGCCGGTGGATTGAGGAGGAGCCCCGCCCATGAGCCTCACCCGCCTGCTCGCCATGGCCCGCAAGGAGTCGATCCAGCTCCGGCGCGATCCGCGGAGCCTGCTGCTCGCCTTCGCGCTGCCGGTCCTGCTGCTGATCCTCTTCGGCTACGCCATCTCGTGGGACGTGGGGAACATCCGCACGGCGGTGCTGGACGGCGACCGGTCGGCGCGCAGCCGCGAGCTCCTCGACGCCTTCCGCGCCTCGGGCTACTTCACCTTCGTCGAGATCCTGGAGCGGCCGGCCGAGATCACCCCCCTGCTCGAGCGGAGCGGCGCCCAGGTGGTGCTCGTCATCCCGCCGGGCTTCGCGGACGCTGTCGGGGCGGGGCGGACGGTGGCGGTCCAGGCGGTGGTCGACGGCAGCGACGCCAACACGGCGACCATCGCCCTCGCCTATGCCGAGGCGGTGACGCGCACGTTCTCCGCCGATTTCCAGGATGCGGTGCTCCGCGGCGCCACCCTCCAGCCGCCGGTCGAGGCCGAGTCGCGGGTCTGGTTCAATGAGGAGCTGGCGAGCCGCAACATGATCGTGCCGGGGCTGGTGGCGGTCATCATGATGATCATCGCGGCCATGCTCACCTCCCTCTCCATCGCCCGCGAGTGGGAGCGCGGCACCATGGAGCAACTCGCGGCCACGCCGGTCGCCCGCACCGAGGTGGTGCTCGGCAAGCTCCTCCCCTACGTCGTCATCGGCCTCCTGGACGTGGCGGTCTCGTCGCTCCTCGGGGTCTACCTCTTCGACGTCCCCTTCCGCGGCAGCGCGGCGCTCCTCATGGCCCTCTCCTTCTTCTTCCTGCTCGGAGCGCTCGGCCTGGGGATGTTCATCTCGGCGGTCGCGAAGTCCCAGGTGCTGGCGACGCAGATCGCGATGGTGGCGACCTTCCTGCCGGCGTTCCTGCTGTCGGGGTTCATGTTCAGCCTGGAGACCATGCCGAAGGCGCTCCAGGCCATCTCGTACCTGATCCCGGCGCGCTACTTCCTGGTGGTGACGCGGGGGATCTTCCTCAAGGGGGTGGGGCTCGAGGTGCTGCGCTTCCAGGGGCTCCTGATGATCGCCTTCGCCGCCCTCGGGCTGAGCCTCGCGGTGGTCAAGTTCCGGAAGGAGCTGGGATGAGCGGCGAGCGGATCCTGGAGATGGTGCGCAAGGAGTTCCGGCAGCTCTTCCGCGACCCCCGCCTGCGGCGCATCGTCTTCGTCGCCCCGCTGCTCCAGCTCATCGCCTTCGGCTACGCCGTCTCGACCGACGTCCGCGACACCAGCACCTTCGTTGTGGACGGCGACCGGACCGCCGAGTCGCGGGCGCTGGTGGACGCCCTCACCGCCTCCGGCTACTTCCGGGTCGTCGGCGGATCGGAGCGCCCGGCGGACCTGATGCGCGCCCTGGACCACGGCGACGCCACCATGGGCGTGGTCATCCCCCGGGGCTTCTCCCGCGATCTCTCGAACCGGAGCGCGCGGGTGCAGATCCTCCTCGACGGTACCAACTCCAACGTGGCGACCGTCGCCCGCGGCTACGCCGAGCGCATCGTCCAGAGCTTCGCCCTGGAGCAGGCCGGGGGCGCCTCGGCCGTTCCGGTGGCCGTCGACCTGCGGGCGCGGGCCTGGTACAACCCGGACCTGGCGAGCCGCAACTACAACGTGCCGGCGGTGATCGGCGCGATCATCCTGCTGGTCTGCCTGATCCTGACCTCGCTCGCCATCGTCCGCGAGCGCGAGATCGGCACCCTCGAGCAGCTCCGGGTGAGCCCGCTGACGCCGATGGAGCTGATCCTGGGCAAGACCATCCCCTTCGCCCTCATCGGCCTGGTGGACCTGGCGGTGATCACCGCCGTGGCGCTCCTCTGGTTCGGCATCCCGTTCCGGGGGAGCGCCCTGGTGCTGCTCCTGGGGAGCGTCCTCTATCTATTGTCGGGGCTGGGGATCGGCCTCTTCATCTCCAGCATCTCGCGCACCCAGCAGGAGGCCTTCATGGCGGCCTTCCTGGTGTTCATGCCGGCGATGCTGCTGTCGGGCTTCATGTTCCCGGTGACCAGCATGCCCGAGGTCTTCCAGTGGATGACCCTGGCGAACCCGATGCGGCACTACCTGGAGATCGTGCGCGGCGTCTTCCTGAAGGGCTCGGGCTTCGAGGACCTGGGGAGGCAGTTCGTCACCCTGACCGCGATGGGCGCCGGCATCCTCTGGCTGGCCGCCTCCCGGTTCAGCCGCCAGGCGGGGTGAGGCCCTCACCCCGCCATGGACCGGGCTACGCCCGGCGTCCCCGCACCGAGGCCCGCCACAGATAGACGCAGAGGGCGACGAAGAGGGCGAGTGAGACCAGCTGCGAGACCGGCTCGTTGTCGAAGAACGGAGTGCGGACCCAGTCCTCGGTGTAGCCGGGGATGAGCCTCAGAGAGGCGCCGAAGACGCCGCCCAGCGCGCCGCCGGCCATGAGGCCCGAGGCGATGATGACGCCGCGCTCGCGGATGCTCCGGCCCTCCTCGCCGCCGATCCGGTTGGAGCGCTTGTCGACGTAGTGGGCGAGGAAGCCGCCCACCAGGGCCGGCGTGTTGAGCTCCAGCGGCAGGTACATGCCGAGGGCGAAGATCAGCGCCGGCGCGCCGAGCATCTCCAGCACCAGGGCGATGAGAGCGCCGGTGGCGAACAGGATGTAGGGCACCGGCTGCTGGCTCATGAAGCCCTGGACGAGGGCCTGCATGATGGACGCCTGGGGCGCCGCAAGCACCACCCGGGCGTCGCCGGGCGCCGCCTGGCCGAACTGGAAGGCCGTCGCCAGGATCACGATGGTCAGGGCCGCCGCGATCGCCGAGACGATGATCCCCAGGAACTTGACCCGCTCCTGCACGGCGGGGGTCGAGCCCAGCCAGTAGCCCGCCTTAAGGTCGGTGATCGTCTGCCCCGACACCGACAGCGCCGTGCAGACCACGCCGGCGATCGCCATGACGAAGAACATGCCGGTGGTCCCCGAGACGCCGAAGCGCAGCAGTACCACGGACGAGATGATGATGGTGAGCATGGTCATGCCCGAGACCGGGTTGCGCGCCGTGGTGGCGATGGCGTTGGCG
>DASPJI010000834.1:0-4707 GCA_035628695.1 Thermoanaerobaculia bacterium
GGTGGTACTGCTCGCAGTGCGAGGCGTTCTACACCGAGAAGGAGCTGGGGCCGGACAAGAGCTGCCCGGTGCACGGCACGCCCGTCGAATGGAAGTCGGAGGAGAACGTCTTCTTCCGGCTGTCCAAGTACCAGCAGCCGCTCCTCGACTGGTACAAGGACCCGGCGAGCGTCCGCCCGGCGTCGCGCCTCAACGAGGTCCGCTCGTTCGTCGAGGCCGGGCTCCGCGACCTCTCGGTCTCGCGCGCCAACCTGACCTGGGGTATCCCGTTCCCCGGCAAGCAGGGGCAGACGGTCTACGTCTGGCTCGACGCCCTCACCAACTACATCAGCGCCCTCGGGTTCGGTGGCCAGGAAAGTGGCCTCTACGGCAGCTTCTGGCAGCAGGGGGATGTCCGGCTCCACCTGGTGGGCAAGGACATCCTGCGCTTCCACGCCGTCTACTGGCCCGCCTTCCTGATGTCCGCCGGCCTGCCGCTGCCCACCAGTGTCTGGGCGCATGGCTGGTGGCTTCGTGACGGCCGCAAGATGTCCAAGTCGGCCGGCAACGTGGTCCGGCCCGACGAGCTGATCGAGCGCTTCGGCGCCGACAGCCTGCGCTACTTCATGCTGCGCGAGATGGTCTTCGGCCAGGATGCCAGCTTCTCGGACGAGGCGTTCATCGACCGCTACAACAGCGACCTGGCGAACGACCTGGGCAACACGGTCAGCCGGCTGGTGACCCTGTCACGCCGCGCCTTCGACGGCAAGACCCCGCCCATTCCTTGCGGCGTCAACCTGCTGGCCGACGCGTCGGGTCCGGCGGTGCGGGACTACCACGCGGCGATGAAGGACTTCGCCTTCCAGCGCGCGCTCGAGAGCCTCTGGCGCCTGCTCGCTGAGACGAACCAGTACATCGTCACGCGAGAGCCGTGGGCCCTCATCAAGAACGAAGGGGATTCGGACAAGCTGGCGCGCATCCTGTGGAACGGGCTCGAGGCAACCCGCATCGTTGCCACCGGTCTGCTGCCGTTCATGCCCGAGGCCGCGACCCGGGTGTTGGCGGCCATCGGCATCCAGGAGCCGCCGCGGAGCCTCGACGCGCTGCAATGGGGCGGGCTGCCTGTCTCGGTGGCGATCCCGGAGCCCAAGCCGGTGTTCCCGCGGATCGACAAGGAAGCCTACCTGGGGAGCGCCGAGGCCGCGCCGGCACTGGCCGCCGAGCCGAAGCCCGCGAAGAAGAAGCAGGAGAAGGCTCCACAGCAGAAAGCTCCAGAGAAAGAGAAAGGGACGGGGATGATCGCGATCGATCGCTTCATGGAGACCGAGCTCAAAGTGGCCACCGTCCAGGCGGCCGAGCGGGTCCCCAAGTCGGACAAGCTGTTGAAGCTAACCGTGGACGTGGGGGAGGAGGGGGGCCCTCGCACCGTCGTCGCCGGTATCGGGCTGGCGTATCAGCCCGAGGATCTGGTGGGCAAGCAGGTCGTGGTGGTGGCGAACCTCCAGCCGGCCAAGCTCATGGGGATCGAGTCCCAGGGCATGGTCCTCGCCGCATCCCTCGATGGCAAGCCCGTGCTGCTGCATCCGGCCGCGGAGGTCCCGAACGGGACCCGTGTGCGGTGAGCTGCGGTGACCGCCCTCGTCGACTCCCACTGTCATCTGCAGAGTCTGCCCCCGGACGAGCGCGAGCGGGCCCTGGACAACGCCCGCGAGCGCGGGGTCCGCGGCTTCCTGGTGCCGGCGACGCGGCTGGACGAGGCCGACGACATCCTGGCGTTCTGCCACCGTCACCCGGACGTCTGGAGTGCCCTCGGGGTCCATCCCCACGAGGCGTCGTCCTGGCAGGAAGGGGACCGGGAGCGCCTGGCCGGGCTCCTTTCCGATCCCCGGGCCGTGGCGGTGGGGGAGTGCGGCCTCGACTTCTTCTATGACCACTCGCCGCGCGACGTGCAGTTCCGGGTGCTCCGCGAGCAGTGGAGCCTGGCCATCGAGCTCGGGCTGCCGGTCGTGGTTCACAACCGCGACAGCAACGACGAGATGCTGGAGGTGGTGCGCGAGCCGGAGTTCGCCCATCTCCAGGCGGATTTCCACTCCTTCGCCGGCGGACTGGCCATGGCCCGGGAGCTCATCGGCCGCGGCTTCTACCTTGGGCTTTCGGGGATGATCACCTTCCCGAAGGCCGACAACGTCCGCGAGGTCATCCCCATCCTGCCCCCGGACCGCTGCCTGGTGGAGACCGATACCCCCTATCTCGCGCCGGTGCCGCACCGGGGCAAGCCCAACCGTCCCGCCTACGTGGTGGAGGTGGCCGCCCGGCTCGCGCAGGAGACCGGAGAGACGCCTAAGCAGGTGGGGGTCCGCACGGGGGAGAACTTCTTCCGGCTGTTCGCGAAGGCGGCGGCCTGACCCTCGCTCAGACGGGGTTCGGCACGTCGATGAACTCGACGTCGACGCCGAACCGCTCGCGCAGATGCTCGCCGAGGGCGCGGATGCCCAGACGCTCCGTGGCGTAGTGGCCGGCGGCCAGGTAGTGCACCCGGGCCTCCCGCGCCACGTTCATTACCCACTCGCTCACCTCGCCCGTGATGTAGGCGTCGAGGCCGCCCGAGATGGCGGAGTAGAAGTCGCGTTGCGCGCCGCCGCTGATGATCCCCAGGGACGACAACGGGTCCGGCCCTTCCAGGAAGGCGAGCGGCTCCTGACCATAGACCCGCCGGCAGCGGTCGAGCAGCTCGGCGGCGGAGACCGGCTCGGGGAAGCGCCCCTGGAAGCCGATGGGCAGGCCCTCGTGGAACCCGAACGGCTGCAGGTCGACGAGGCCGAAGTCGCGGCAGGCGATGACATTGTTGCCCACCTCGGCGTGCCGGTCCAGCGGCAGGTGATAGGCCAGCAGGTTGATGTCGGCCCGGATCAGCTCGGCCACCCGCCGGTGCTGCACCCCGGTGAGCACCCGGGGCATTCCGTCCCAGAACAGCCCGTGATGCACCAGGACCGCGTCCGCCCCCGCCTCGCGGGCGCGGACGAACAGCTCGTGACAGGCGGAGACGCCGGTCACGACCTTACGGATGTCCGCCTTACCCTCCACCTGGAGGCCGTTGGGGCCGTAGTCGCGCCCGCGGGCGGCGTCGAGGTACTGGTCCAGGTAGGCGACGAGAGCGGAGCGATCGACGGTGGCAGCCATGGGGAGGAGTCTAACGGAAAAGAAAAAGGGGGGCGCGAGCCCCCCTTTTTCCTTTCGGTGTCAGGCGTGAGCCTAGCGGCGTGGGCCGCGGTCTCCGCCACGGCCACCGCCACCGCCGTTGCGGCCACGGTCACCACCGCGGCCACCCCGGTCGCCACCTCGGCCGCCGCGGTCTCCGCCCCGGCCGCCGCGGTCTCCGCCGCGCTCGCTCCGCTCGCCGCCGCCGTTGCCGGCGCCCACGGGCACCATCTCCAACCCCTCGTACTGCGCGGGGTCGTAGTCCGGCGACTCCATGATCACGGCCTTGCGCGACAGGCGCACCCGGCCGGTCTCGTCGATGCTGATGACCTTCACGGTCATCTCGTCCCCCTCCTTCACGAGGTCGGTGACCTCGCGGACGCGGTAGGGGGCGAGCTCGCTGATGTGCACCAGCCCGTCGGTGCCCGGCATGATCTCGACAAAGGCTCCGTAGGGCTCGACCCGCCGGACTTGGCCGGTGTAGAGCTTGCCGACCTCCGGCACCTCGGTCAGGCGCTCGATCATCTGGATCGCCCGCCGCGCCGCCGGCTCGTCCGGCGACGCGATGATGACCCGGCCGTCGTCCTCGACCTCGATGTTGCAGCCGGTCTCGTCGATGATCGAGCGGATCGTCTTGCCACCGGGTCCGATGATGTCGCGGATCTTCTCCTTCGAGATCTGCAGCGTGTACAGGCGCGGCGCGAACCTGGAGATGTCCGTCCGCGGCTGAGGAATCACCCGCTCCATGATGTCCAGGATGTGGAAGCGCCCGGCCTGGGCCTGACGCAGGGCCTGCTGCATGATCTCCCGGGTCACGCCGGTGATCTTGATGTCCATCTGGAGCGCGGTGATGCCGCTGCGCGTGCCCGCCACCTTGAAGTCCATGTCGCCGTAGTGGTCTTCCTGGCCGGCGATGTCGGAGAGCACCGCGAAGTTGTCGTCGCCCTTGATGAGGCCCATCGCCACGCCGGCGACCGGCGCCAGCAGCGGCACGCCGGCGTCGAACAGGCAGAGCGAGCCGCCGCACACCGTGGCCATGGACGAGGAGCCGTTGGACTCCAGGATGTCCGAGACCACGCGCACGGTGTAGGGGAACTCGTCCTCGTGCGGCAGCACCGGCATCAGCGCCCGGCGCGCCAGCACGCCGTGGCCGATCTCACGCCGGCCCGGCGCCCGCATGAACTTCACCTCGCCGACCGAGAACGGCGGGAAGTTGTAGTGAAGCAGGAACTTCTGCTGACTCTCCCCCTCGTACTCCTCGATCACCTGGGCGTCGCGGCTGGTCCCCAGCGTCGCCGAGGCCAGAGCCTGGGTCTCGCCGCGGGTGAACAGGGCCGAGCCGTGCGTGCGCGGCAGAACGCCGACTTCCGACAGGATAGGGCGCACCGTCTTCACATCGCGGCCGTCGATGCGGATGCCGTCGTCGAGAATGTTCCAGCGCACGATCTTGGCTTCGAGATCGTGGAACACCGAGCCGACCAGCGTCGCCGAAGGCGCGTTCTCGTCGCCCTCGGGGCAGAGCTTGGCGAT
>DASPJI010000835.1:0-7137 GCA_035628695.1 Thermoanaerobaculia bacterium
ACGGTCGGCGAGCTGACGCCGCAGCGCCTGATTGGCACGCTCCAGCTCGGCGATCCTGTCGCCGGACGACACCTGCTCGTAAGGCTTTGACACGGCTGAGCCTATCTCCGTCCTGTGGATACACCGGTTCAGGAGCCAGCATTGCTGCAAACGGCACGCCAGGCGCGGCCCGTCCGGCGGACGGTCAGGCCTGGGGCTGCGGGTACAGCTCGCGGATGGCCCCCTGCCCGAGGAGCCCCTCGATGGAGGCGGCCAGCTCCGGCCGCAGGTCGATCCGCAGGCTGTCCTGGGTGGCGATGCGGATGGTGCGGTCCGGCAGCGGGACCTGCAGAGTGACCGGCACGTTGCCGGGGTGCTCGATCAGCAGGTCGCGGAGCTTGAGCATGGCGCCGGTCGTGACCGAGGGGGGCAGCCGCAGCTCGACGCCGGAGAGCGGCTTGGCGGCCGCGGCCTCGAGCGGGATGACCTCCTCGACGGACAGCTCGATCTCGCTCCCCCGCTCGCGCACCTGCCCCTTGATCAGCACCAGCGCCTCTTCCGAGAGCAGATGCCCGAACTGCTGGAGCTGGTTTGAGAACAGGGTCACGGGCACGCCCCCCTCGAGGTCCTCGAGCACGAAGCGGCCCATGAACTTGCCGGCGTTGGGGCCGGTCTTGATCTTGACGCGGTTGAAGCTGGTGACCAGGCCGCCGACGGTGACCGAGCCCTCGGCCCCCTCCTTGAGCGTCGAGGTGGTGTGGGTGACCAGGCGCTCGAGCGCCTCCTGGTGCTCGGAGAGCGGGTTGCCGGTGAGATAGAAGCCGAGCGCCTCCTTCTCATAGCGCACCCGCTCGCGCTCCGGCCAGGGCGGAGTCGAGGCGTCGGGCTCTGGCTCGGGCACCGACAGGCCGCCGCCGCCGCCGAACAGGCTCCCCTGCCCCATCTCGCGCTCGTGCCGGCGGCGCTGCGCGTACTCGAGGATGCGGTCGAGGGAGGTCCAGAGGGAGGCGCGGTGCAACCCCAGAGCGTCGAAGGCGCCCCCCTTGACCAGGCACTCCATCACCTTGCGGTTGGCCGAGCGGAGGTCGACCTCGCAGGCGAGCTGCGCCAGGCTGTGGAAGCGACCGACGCGGCTCCGGGCGTCGAGCAGCGACTCGATGGCGCCCTCGCCCACCCCCTTGACCGCGCCGAGCCCGTAGCGGATCTTGTCCCCTACCACGGTGAAGAAGTAGCTGCTCTCGTTGATGTCGGGGGGCAGGATGCCGATCCCCATGTTGCGGCACTCGGCCGTGTACTTGGCGATCGCGTCGGAGGACGAGAGCTCGGAGTTGAGCATCGCCGCCATGAACGCCACCGGGTAGTGGCTCTTGAGGTAGGCGCTCTGGTAGGCGAGCATGGCGTAGGCCACGCTGTGGCTCTTGTTGAAGCCGTAGCCCGCGAAGGGCTCGATGTAGTCCCAGAGCTCGGAGGACTTCTCCCGCGGCACGCCGCGCGCGGCGCCGCCGGAGACGAACTTCTCCTTCATCTGGGCCATGACGTCGGCCTTCTTCTTGCCCATCGCCTTGCGCAGCGTGTCGGCCTCGGCCATGGTGAAGCCGGCGACGGCCACGGCGATGAGCATGACCTGCTCCTGGTAGACGATGACGCCGTAGGTCTCCTCGAGGATCGTCTGCGTCTCGGGCAGGATGTACTTGATCTTCTTGCGGCCGAGCTTCCTCTGGATGTACTCCTCGACCATGCCGACCGAGAGCGCGCCGGGCCGGTAGAGGGCGTTGAAGGCGGCGAGGTCCTCGAACTTCTCGGGCTTGGCGCGCCGCAGCAGGTCGGTCATGCCGCGCGACTCGAACTGGAAGATGCCGCTGGTGCGCCCCTCGCAGAACAGCCTGAAGACCTCGGGGTCGTCGAGCGGGAGGTTGTCGAGGTCGATCTCGATCCCCTGAAGGCGCAGGATCTTGACCGCGTCGTCGATCACCGTGAGGGTGCGCAGGCCCAGGAAGTCCATTTTGAGAAGGCCGAGCTTCTCGATGATGGTCATGTCCCACTGGGTCATGATCTGCTCTTCGTCCCCCTTGGTGACCTTGTAGAGCGGTACCAGGTCGTCCAGGGGACGGGGGGTGATCACGACGCCGGCGGCGTGCACCGAGGCGTGGCGGGTGAGCCCTTCGAGGCGGCTGCCCACCTCGACGATCTTCTTGACCTCGGGGTCCTTCTGCACCTCGGCGGCGAGGGCGTCGACCTCCTTGGCCGCCTCGGCGAGCGACTTGGTCATGTCGGGGACCAGCTTGGCGATGCGGTCCACCTTGACGTAGGGGATGCCCATGACCCGGCCGACGTCGCGGATGACCGCCTTGGCCGCCAGGGTCCCGAAGGTGATGATCTGCGCCACGCGGTCGCGGCCGTACTTCTCGCCGACGTAGTGGATGACCTCGCCCCGGCGCCGCATGCAGAAATCGATGTCGATGTCGGGCATGCTGATGCGCTCGGGGTTGAGGAAGCGCTCGAAGAGCAGGTCGTACTGCAGCGGGTCGATGTTGGTGATGCGCATCGCCCAGGAGACGACCGAGCCCGCCGCCGAGCCGCGGCCGGGGCCCACCGGCACGTCGTGCTCGCGGGCATAGCGGATGAAGTCCCAGACCACCAGGAAGTAGCCGGCGAAGCCCATCTTCTCGATGACCTGGATCTCGTATTCGAGCCGCTCGCGGTAGCGCTCCTCCGGGTTCTTGGCCAGGCGCCTGGCGCCGCGGGCGCGCAGCTCCGCCAGCCGCTCGTCCAGCCCCTCGCGCGCCACCTTCTGGAAGTAGGACAGGAAGGTGTACCCCTCCGGCACCGGGAACTCGGGGAGATGGAAGGTCCCCATGGGGATCTTCAGGTCGCAGCGCTCGGCGATGGCGAGGGTGTTCTCGATCGCGTCGTGGTCGTTCGGGAAGAGCTGGTGCATCTCCGCCGCCGACTTGACGTAGAAGTTGTCCGACGCGTAGCGCATGCGGTCGGGGTCGGACAGTGCCTTCTGGGTGCCGATGCAGAGCAGGACGTCATGGGCGAACGCGTCGTCCTTGCGCAGGTAGTGGGCGTCGTTCGACACCACGAGCGGGATGCCGTTGCGTTTCGCGATCCGCCGCGTCACGTCGGCGGCCAGCCGCTGCTCCGGGATGCCGTGGTCCTGCATCTCGAGATAGAAGTTGCCCTCGCCGAAGATGTCCTGGAAGTCGCGGGCCGCGGCCTCGGCCTCCTTCTCCTGGTTGGCGACGATCTTCTCGTTGACCTCCCCCTTGAGGCAGGCCGACAGGCAGATGATCCCCTCGCTGTGCTTGCGCAGCAGCTCCTTGTCGATCCGCGGCTTGTAGTAGAAGCCTTCGAGGTAGGCGCTGGAGGTCAGTTTGATCAGGTTGCGGTAGCCGGTCTCGTTGGCGGCGAGCAGCACGAGGTGGTTGCTGCTCCCCTTGCCGGGGGTGCGGTCGAGCCGGCTCCCCTGGGCGACGTAGGCCTCGACGCCGATGATCGGCTTGATCCCCGCCTTGCGGGCCTTCTCGTAGAACTCGATGGCGCCGAACATGTTGCCGTGGTCGGTCAGGGCCACGGCGGGCATGCCGGCCTGGACGGCCGCATTGATGACGTCGTCGAGGCGGTTGGCGCCGTCGAGCAGGCTGAACTGGCTGTGGAGGTGCAGGTGAACGAAGTCGGACATCCCAGGCAATGGTACCAGACCCCCTCAGGCCTCCGGAGGACGCAGGACGGCGGTACGCCGGGTCAGGCCGCCCCTTCAGGCGCGGGGGCGCGACTCGATCAGCCGGTTGCTGCGGAAGACGTAGTTGAGGCCGGAGGCGACGGTGAGGCCCGTCATCAGATAGAGCACGCCCAGTGCCACGGTCTCGACGTTTGGGAAGGGGCCGGCGAGCAGGACCAGGACGACCGCGGCCACCTGGGAGACGGTCGTGATCTTCCCCAAGATCGTCGGCGGGAAGCTGCGGACGCCCACCGCCAGGTACATCACCAGGGCGACGATCACCAGCAGGACATCGCGGGCGATGACCAACACGGTGATCCAGACCGGGATCAGCAGCCCGTGGTTGAGCGTCGGGATGGAGAGGGAGATGTAGGCCGAGGTGAGCAGCAGCTTGTCGGCGATGGGGTCGAGGTAGGCGCCGAGCAGCGACTGCTGGTGCCAGAAGCGAGCGATGAAGCCGTCCAGGGCGTCGGTGACGCCGGCCACCGCGAAAACCAGCAGGGCCTTGCGCATCTCGCCGTCGAGGACGGCGATGATGAACACCGGCACCAGGCCCATGCGCAGCAGGGACAGCAGGTTGGGGATGGTGAGGCTCATGAGCCGCCGAGGTGCTCGAGGGTGCGGCGGATGAGCTCGACCGCGTCCCCACCGGACAGCGGCGCCGCCGGCTGGCACTCCTCGGCCGTGGCGACGAGGCGGCAGCGCGCGGCCACGTCGCAGGACGCCGATGGCGAGGGATCGGGGATGGCGGCGCCTCCCAGGCAGGCGGCTTTCGGGGCGAAGCGGGCGAGGAGCCGGGCGAGCGAGCGTATCGCGGTCCCCCGCCGCACCGGCGCCGACGGACCGAAGCGGTGCAGCGAGTCCACGTCCATGAGGCCCAGATTCACCACGCGCACGATCGCCTCCTGGTGCGGGTGGTCCAGCACGTCGGTGGCGATGCGGCCGGCCGACGGACGGCCGTAGTGGACGTTGGGCACCAGCCAGTAGAGGAGGAGGGCGAGGTCGGCCTTGTCCAGGTCGGGCTTGGCGGCCACCTCGCGGACGGCGGCCGGCAGCAGCGACAGCCGCCACCTGAACTTGGCGGCGGCGAGCTTCTCGGCCAGCGCCGGGTCGTTGGGGTTGCGGCGCGCCAGGTCCTGGACGATCTGCAGGCCGGCGCTGGGGTCGCCGACGGCGAGCTCGAGCTCGGCCCGGCGCTCCAGCAGCTTGCGGTCGTCGGGGCGGCGGGCGGCCAGCGCCTTGACGGCGCTGAGCTCCGCCGGCCGGTCGCTCCGCGCCACGGCCACGGCCACCTCGGCCTCCAGCGTCTGCATCTCCGACGGCGCCCACTCGCGCAGCAGCCCGAGCTGGCTCTGCGCCTCCTCGAGGCTCTGGCGGCGCAAGGCGTCGTTCACCCGGTTGACGACGATCTCCAGCGCCCGGGGGTGGAGCTCGCCGGTGCGCTGGAAAGCCAGGGAGCTACGGGGAGCGACGATACGGAAGGCGGCGTAGGCCAGGGGGATGTCCCCCAGCTTCTCGGCGGCGCGGCCGAGCAGGAGCTGGGAAGCGGTGTAGCCGGGGAGCTGGTCGCCGACGGCGAGGAGCCGGCGCGCCACCGCCGCGTGCTCGCCGGCGGCGAAGTCCACCTGCGCCGCCAGCACCTGGGCGGGGTGGAACGCCGGGTCGGTGTCGAGCAGCTCGGCGGCCGTGGCACGGGCCTCGCCGGTGGCGCCAGCGTCGAGGAGATCGCGGTAGGCGTTCTCCACCCGCTCGCGGCGGCCGGCGTCCACGTCCAACGGATACCCCTCCATGGGGGAGACCAGATAAGCCAGCTCCTCGCGTTCGATGGCCAGGGGCTCGGGGCGGCTCTGGACGGGCTCGCGCGGAGAGGTCGCCGGCGGCGTGGTGGCACACGCCGATAGGAGGGCCGCCCATAGCAGCGGCACCGCGGCGAGGCGGAGCACGAACCGGACTCCGGCGCTACGCGTCCGGATGGCGGCCTCAGGCCGCGGGAGGGGCCGCTGCGATCGTAGCGATGGCATGCTTGTAGATGAGGATTTCCTTGCCGTCGCTCTCGAGCACCACGGCGAAGCGATCGAACCGCTTGAGGCGCCCCAGCAGGTGCCGGCCGGTCACCAGCTCCAGGAACATCTGCTGTCCCTCTTTGAGGCTCTGGAACAGGTACCCGTCCTGAATGTTGATATTGTGCTTAGCCATACGCCCTCCCGAGACCGCTTTGCTTGACGTGCTCAAAGACATCAGAAAAATAATCCTCCAGGTCGTTCTGGGCCGGAAACCAAGCGATATCGGGCTCTTTCCGGAACCAGGTCTCCTGTCGTTTGGCGAAGCGGCGCGTTTCCCGCACCGTTTCACCGACGGCTTGCTCCAGAGACCACTCCCCCTGCACGTGCCGGACGATCTGGCGATAGCCGATGGCCTGGAACGCCGGAACGCCAGGGGATACTCCCTGCGCGAGCAATCCGGCAACTTCTTCCACCCATCCGCCTTGCACCATCCGGGCCACGCGGCGCGCGATTCGATCGTATAGGATGGCGCGCGGGAGCGTCAATCCGACGCGCCGGGCCGCAATGCGTTGAGTTCCAAAGGGTTGCTGCGTAATCCAGGTGGAAAGGGGCTTCCCGGAGACCTGCGCCACCTCGAGCGCGCGTAGCACCCGCTGGGTATCGCCGGGTGCGAGGCGTGCCGCGGTGGCCGGGTCGAGACGGCGCAGCTCGGCCACCAGGGCGGGCAGCCCCTCCTCCTCGAGCCGCCGGCGTAGCGCCTCGCGCGTCTCCGGGTCCCCCGACGGCACCGGGCTGATCCCCTCGAACAGCGCCCGCAGGTAGAGGCCGCTCCCCCCTACCACGATCGGCAGCCGGCCGCGCCCGCGGATGTCGGCGATCGCCTCCGCGGCCCGGCGCGCGAACTCCCCCGCCGAGTAGCGCTCGTCCGGCTCGAGGATGTCGACCAGGTGATGCGGCACCCGCCGGCGCTCGTCCGGGCTCGGCTTGGCGGTGCCGATGTCGAGGCCGCGGTAGGCCTGGAGCGCGTCGGCGTTAACGATCTCGCCGCCGAGCCGCTCGGCCAGGGCCAGGGCCAGGGCGCTTTTGCCGGTGGCGGTGGCGCCGGTGATGGCGACGGTGGGGACGGGAGACGTCATCTGAAGAGGATGGCACAAAGGCGCTTCTGGGTGATCCGACGGATCGGTCGGACCAGTCGGATCACCGAGCAGGAGAGGGGGCCAGGAGAGGAAGCGCCTACGGCCTCAGAAGATCGTCCGGCTCGCCGCCGACGGCCGCACCGCGCGCGATTTGCGCAGGTCCCGCACGATGTTGACGCGCTTGAGCCAGCGGTCCTCGCCGTCGTAGCGCGCCCTGAAAGCGCGGCGGCCGTGCACCGCCTTGAAGTTGTCGATGAAGCAGATCTCTCCCGGCTCGAGCACCACGTCCTTCAGG
>DASPJI010000836.1:0-2286 GCA_035628695.1 Thermoanaerobaculia bacterium
CACGGCGGAGGGGATCACCATCATGTGAGTCAGGTACAGCGAGAACGAGGTCAGCGCCAGCGGCCGCCAGCCGCGCCAACTCAGACACCGGCTGTAGCTGCCGGGTCCGCTGACGCACGCCAGCACCATGGCGCCGAAGCCCAGCCCGATGGCCGCGGGCATCGCCATGATCGTGACGCGGTCGATGTGCCCGAGCAGCGCCGACGGGACCAGCGCCACGAGCAGCCCGGCGGCCCCGCTCCAGAACACGGCCTCCCGCGCCCGCGGCCCCAACACCTCCGGCCGCAGGTGCAGGGTGGCCCAGGCGATGACGAAGCCGAGCACCAGCGTCTCGCAGGTCAGGTGGAAGGGGCTGCGGAACGATGGAAAGTAGGTCTCGTAGGGAACCGGCGGCACCACGCTCCGGGTCGCCAGGATCCGGAAGACGACCGGCGCCAGCCACAGCCCGGCCAGCGCCGCGCCCTGGAGCACCGGGGAACGCAACCGCGCCAGCCCCACCGCGAGCAGCGGCGCCAGCAGATAGAACTTCTCTTCGGCACCCAGCGACCAGAACGCCGGCACGAAGACGCTGCCCGTGTAGTCCTGCAGCATCACGAGGTGCGCGGCGAAGTCCCGGCCGGACTCCGCCCAGGAGCCCGAAGCCGTCAGCCCCACGGCCACGAGGGCCAGGCAGGCCCAGTAGGCAGGGACGATCCGGGTCACGCGCTTGAACCAGAACCGTCCCCAGCCGTCGCGCCTGAAGGCCTGCCGGCCGATCAGGAACCCGCTGAGCACGAAGAACAGGTCCACGCCGACCCAGCCGTTCATCAGGAACGGGGTCAAGTCGACGCCGCCCCACGCCGCGACCGGCGCGTAGGTGTCCTCGGAGATGAAGGGGCGCAGGCTGTGCCGCGCCACCACAAGCAGGATGGCGAGAGCCCGGAGGCCGTCCAGCTCGGGCCAGTGGACGCCCCCGACCGACGTACGTCTCGGCGACTGGGTCACTGCGGGTATCTTAGCAGCGGAGCTGGAAAGCCGGGCTTGCATCCCAGATAGTTGCAACCGCCAACTATCCCGTGTTATCGTCTCTCCATGGACACGGCGCTCCTCCCCGTCCTCCCCTCCGATCCGTCCCTGGCGCGGGACACGGAGGAGCTGTACGACGCCCTGGAAGACCTGTTGCGGGTCTACCAGTTCCGGGACCGGGACCGGATCTGCTGCTTCGACGTCTCCGTCTCACAGTGCTATGCCCTCGAGGGGCTGGTGCGGCGGGGAGGCATGACGTTGAACGACCTGGCCGCCTATCTCTATCTCGACAAGAGCACGGCGAGCCGCGTGGTGGACGCCCTGGAGCGCAAGGGGTACGTCACCCGCCTTCCCCATCCGAAGGACCGCCGGGCCGTCCTCCTCGAAGCCACCCCCGCCGGCCGGGAGCTCGAAGGGAAGATCCGCGAGTCGATCCTGGCCGAGGAGCGCCAGCTCCTGGCCGACTTCGCACCCGAGGTCCGGCAGGCCATGACCGTTCTCATCCGCCGGCTCGCCCGCGCCGCCTCGGCGAGCGTCGAGACGGGCGGCGGAAGCTGCTGCCGTATCCCGTGAGTTTTTTTGGACAGATAGTTGCAACTGACAACCAGAAAGGAGCAGTCCCATGAACATCGACCCGCAGACTCTCGATCCCAACGCCCTCCGCGAGGTGGTCCAGGCCAAGTACGGAGAGGCGGCCCGCACCGCCCGCACGGGGAAGGCCTCCTCCTGTGGATGCGGCTGCAGCAGCAGCAAGGACCCGATCACCTCGGACCTCTACGAGGCCCAGGAGACCGCCGGGCTGCCCGCCGAGGCGGTGCTCGCCTCGCTGGGGTGCGGCAACCCCACGGCGCTGGCGGAGCTGAAGGAAGGGGAGACCGTGCTCGACCTCGGCTCCGGGGGCGGCATCGACGTGCTCCTCTCGGCCCGCCGGGTCGGCCCCACGGGCAGGGCCTACGGCCTGGACATGACCGACGACATGCTCGCGCTCGCTCGGGAGAACCAGCGCAAGGCGGGGGTGGAGAACGTCGAGTTCCTCAAGGGGGAGATCGAGGCGATCCCGCTGCCGGAGGCCGCCGTCGACGTCATCATCTCGAACTGCGTCATCAACCTCTCGCCGGAAAAGGATCGCGTCTTCGGCGAAGCCCATCGCGTGCTCCGTCCGGGTGGCCGGCTCGCGATCAGCGACGTCGTCGCGACGGCCGAGCTTCCCGCGGCGATCCGCGGCGACCTCGCGCTCTACAGCGGCTGCGTCGCCGGCGCCAGCAGCATCGACGCGATCGA
>DASPJI010000837.1:0-6367 GCA_035628695.1 Thermoanaerobaculia bacterium
GGCCTCCTCTACACCACGCTGCGCTGGTGCCGCGCCGCCGGCGTGCCCCGGCCGCCCAGACTCGCGGAGAGGCTCACCGAGCTGGCGGACTGCGCGCTGGCGCGGGGCCGCGGCCTGCTCTGGCCCTGGCGCGACGGCCCGGAGGGGGGCGCCGAGGTAGCCTCCATGCCCGGCTGGTGCAACGGCAGCGCCGGCTTCGTCTATCTCTGGACCCTGGCCGGCCGGGAGCTCGGCGGCCCGGACTGGCGCCCCCTTGCCGAAGGCGCCGCCTGGCACACCTGGGAGGCCCCCGACCGCAGCGGCAACCTCTGCTGCGGCCTTGCCGGCCGCGCCTACGCACTCCTCCACCTGTGGCGGCACGGCGGCGGCGCCGAGTGGCTGGAGCGCGCCCGGGAGCTGGCCGAGAGCGCGGCGCGCGAGATCGACGCCACCACCGACGCGCCGGACAGCCTCTTCCGAGGGCTCCCAGGCGTCGCCGCCCTGGCCGCCGATCTCACCCGCCCCGAGACGGCCGCCTTCCCCCTGTTCGAGGAAGAGGGCTGGGAATGAGCCTCCGGACTGCCTGATCTCACCTGGCACAGCGCGCCGCCCGGTAATCCGTACCGTCCTCCCGGCCCCGACCTTCGGCCAGGGCGCCGCTTCCGGTATCATTGGAGGCCTGGAGACGTCGATGCACCGCCGAGCCCCCCTTTCTTCCCAGCCCGACACGGCGGGCCTTCCTTTTCTGCGCGAGCGCAGAGCCCTCGGAGACGAGAGGGGCCGATGAAGAACCGGCGGCGCGGGGGATCCGCCCCTCTCTCCGGGGCGGGACTGGTGCTTGTCCAGTCTGGCGATGATCCGGAGGCCCTGGTCGCCGAGCTGCTCCGCGAGCCGGAGCCGCGGCGGCGGGAGCGGATCGCCACCGACCCCCGGTTCCGGCTCCTCAAAGTCTGCGAGATCCTGGCCACCCGCAGCCGCGAGCTCTGGTTCGAGGATCCGGCACGGTCCATGGAATCCGCCCGGCTGGCGGTGACCGTCGCGGAGTTCCTGGACGAGGCCGGGTACGGGCGCGGCCTCGTCGCCGACGCCCGGGCTCTGGCCTGTGCCCACCTGGGCAACGCCCACCGCATCACCTCCGATCTCTGGCGAGCCGAGGAGGCCCTGCGCGAGGCCGAGGCGCACCACGTGGTGGCCGGCGTGGATCCCCTGGTGCGGGCGGAGATCCTGAGCTTCCAGGCCTCGCTGCGGGACATGCAGGGGCGGTTTCACGAGTCGGCCCAGCTCCTCGACCGCACCATCGCCATCTACCGCGCGGCCGGGGAGCGTCACCGGGAGGGCCGCGCGCTGATCCAGAAGGCGACCGTCCTGGCCAGCGAGGGAAAGGTGAAGGACGCCCTGATCATCACCCGCAGGGGCCTGCCCAAGCTCTCGTTCTGGCGCGAACCGCAGGCGCTCCTCGCCGCCCGCCACAACCTGACGACCCTGCTCGCCGCCGACGGCTCCTATCTGGAGGCGTTCGAGACCCTCCGCAAGACACGGCGGCTGACCCTGGAGCTGGGCGAGCCCCAGCTCTACCTCGTCAAGCTGCGCTGGCTCGAGGCCAACCTCGCGAGCCAGCTCGGCCGGCTCGATCAGGCGCTCGCCGGGCTCGTCCATGTCCGGCAGGCCTTCATCGAGCGGGGCCTCAGCCTGGACGTGGCCGTCGTCTCGCTGGACCTCGCCGTGGTCCAGGCCAGGCTGGGGAGGAAGGCCGAGGCGCGGCGGCTCGTCCTCGAAGCGATCCCCCTCTTCGAGTCGCGCGGGATGCGCCAGGACGTCCTCGCCGCCCTGCTGCTCTTCAAGGACGTCGCGTTCTAGGCGACCGTGCCCGCCGCGTTCCCGTTGACCCGCTGGAGGCTCGCCGGCCTGGCCGCCGGCCTCATCGCCTACGTCCTCCTCGCCACCCTGGACACGCCGCTCCGGAACCACCCGGAGCTCGGGGCGCGCCCGGCGTACGCGGCGGCGGGCGCGGCGCTCATGGCCATCTGGTGGCTCACCGAGGCGATCCCGATCTATCTGACCGCCTGCGTCCCGCTCGTGCTCTTCCCCCTCACCGGCGTCTTCGGGCCCGGCCTGGGGGAGAACGTACGGCAGAGCGTCCTCCCCTACGTCGATCCCTACATCTTCCTGTTCGCCGGCGGCATGGCCATCGCCGCCGCCATGCAGCAGTGGGACCTGCACCGGCGGATCGCCCTCGGCATCATGCAGCGCATCGGCAGCGACCCGCGGCGCCTGCTCTTCGGCGTGCTGGCCGCCACGGCGTTCATCTCGCTGTGGATCTCCAACACCGCCACGGCCGCCATGCTGATGCCCATCGGCATCGCCCTGATCGCCCAGATCGAAGCCCAGTTCGGCGTGCCGCGCCTGCGGCACTACGGCATGGCGGTGATGCTGGCCATCGCCTACGGCTCGAACGTCGGCGGCCTCGGCACCAAGATCGGCACCGCGCCCAACGCCCAGTTCGCCGGCTTCATGGAGCGGCTGGACATCTCCATCTCCTTCCTCCAGTTCATCGCCGTGGGCCTGCCGTTCGTGGTCATGTTCCTCCCCCTGGTCTGGTGGATGCTCTGGCGGATCGGCCGCCAGGAGGGGCTCGCCGGCGAGGTGGGGGCGGAGGTGATCGCGGGCGAGCTGGCGCGGCTGGGGCCGGTCAAACGGGCCGAGCGGATCGTGCTCGGCGTCTTCCTGGCGACGGCGGCCCTCTGGATCGCGGGCAAGTGGCTGACCGCCGCCCTCAAGCCGCGGGTCACCGCGTTCGAGCTGACGTCGGCGCACGTCGAGGGGGGCATTGCCATGCTCGCCGCCTTCGTCCTCCTCCTCTGGCGGACGGGCCGGCGGCCCCGCCAGCCGATCCTCGGGTTCGCGGCCCTGCGCCGGGTGCCCTGGGAGACGCTGCTCCTCCTGGGCGGCGGCTTCGCCATGGCCTCCGCCATCCAGAAGAGCGGCCTGTCGGGCTGGATGGGGGAGCAGATGCTGGCGGTGCGGGGGCTCGCTCCGTTCCTGCAGGTGCTGCTGGCGAGCCTCGCCGTGGTGGCGCTCTCCGCCGTCGCCTCCAACACCGCCACCATCGCGGTGATGCTGGTGGTCCTCAAGGACGCGGTGGCCCCCGAGGTGATGACCACCACGCTCTTCGCCGCCACCCTCGCCGCCTCCTGCGACTTCGCCCTGCCCGCGGGCACGCCGCCCAACGCCATCGTCTTCGGCAGCGGCTACGTCACCATCCCGCGCATGGCGCGCACCGGCGTCGTGCTCGACCTCGCCGCCGCGGTCGTCGTCGCCATCTGGTGCTGGCTGGTGGTGCGCTGGGTGCTGTAGCCCGAGCGTTCTTCGTCGCAGAGCAGGGCTCCCGAGGGCCGCGACCCGGGGAAAACATCGCAGAGCCGCGGTGATTCGTCGCGGATCCCCTCCGCTCTGCGACGAATAGAAGCCCATCTGCGACGAACGAAGGCTCATCCGCGACGAACGAAGGTTCATCTGCGACGAATGAAGACCGGTTTGCGACGCGGGAGCGTTACTCTGCGACGATTCAGCGGGACCTTGCGACGTTGCGGGGCAGCTCTGCGTTGACGGACCCCTAGCCCGGCGTGCCCTCGTACTCCCGGATGGCCCGGCGCAGGCTCTCGGGCAGCGGGTTCGACATCCCCGTGGCGTAGTCCACCCAGACGACGACGCCGTGACCGTCGGCCACCCGCTCTCCGGTATCCCGCTGGACGAGGAGGTACTCCATCTTGAAGCTGCTGCGGCCGATCTCCACCACCCGGGTGAAGACGTCGAGGTCGGCCGGGTAGCGGACCTGGCGCCGGAAGTTGAGGTTGGCCGCGGCCAGGGCGGGCCCCTGGGTCGGAATCTCCCGGTGCTCCGGCATGCGGACGGCGGCAAAGTAGCTCATGCGCGCCGACTCGCAGTAGGTGAAGTACTTGGCGTTGTTGACGTGCCCCATGGTGTCCATGTCGCCCCACCGTACGGCGATGGGCTCCACGTGGCGCCAGCCGGTCTCGCTCATGGGACCTCCCCTCCTCCGTGGAGCTCCAGGACCTCGTCGCCGCCCTGCACGACGGCGGTCAGCGACTGCCCCTCGGCGAAGGACGACCACCGGCTCTGCGGCAGCTCCATCCGGTAGGCGTCCTCCCCCTGAAGGAGGACGTAGTAGCGCTCGCTGCGGCCCGCCTCCCGCTCGCCGGCTCCCAACCGCAAGGCGGGCCAGGAGGGGGAGCGGTCGCTCCCCTGGGCCCGCTCGGTGCGGACCGGCACCCAGCGCTCGACCTCGTAGGTGACGCGGTCGCGGTGGACCGGCCGCTCCTCGTAGACCGGGCGGTCCTCGTAGACGTCCTCGAAGAAGCCGTTGCCCAGGTCGCGGGTCCCCACCTTGACCCGCTCGGTCCCCACCTGCTCGCGCTCGGTGTGGTGGACCTCCCGGGAGCGGGAGACGACGCGGGCGCCGGCCGGCACCTCCCCCTCCCAGGCGCTGTCGCGGACCGTCCGCCAGGCCTGGACCTCCACCGTCCGCTCCCAGCCGAAGCCGGTGACGGTGACCGGCTCCTCGGTCCGGCGGGTCTCGAGGAAGCAGACGCCGGCGAGGAGGAGCAGCAACAGGAGGCCGCCGAGGAGCAGCCACCGGCCGCAGCCCCCCTTCCGAGAGGTGGGCGACGCGGGAGGCGCGGCAGGCAACGGCGAGGCGGGTACGGCCGGGATCTCCAGCACCGGGCGAGAGGGCGAGGTCCCCTTTTCGGCGCCGCAGTTGCCGCAATCAGTCGCCGACGGAGGGTTGGACGTCTCACAGAACTGGCAGAGCCAGTCGGCGCCGGCGCGGGCCTGGGCCAGAAGCGCCGCGTCGGTGACCTCGGGCGCCTCCTCCTCGAGGAAGAACTTCACATCCTCGTCGCGGGTGGAGCCGCAGCCGGAGCAGACGAGGTCCCGGCCCCGGTTGACCGTGGAGCAGTAGGGGCAGCGCCACTTGCCTTCGCGGACCGCCATGGACCTATGGATGGATCAGAGCGCGAACCGCAAGAGGGCGCCCAGGGTGATGGTGTCGGTGTCGGCCTGCTCGAACTCGTTCCAGTCGTTGAAACGGTAATTGGCGTGCACGTCCAGATGAGTCCGCGGCAGGAGGGTCAGGTCGAGCCCGAGCCGGGCTGCATAGAAGGGATCGGAGGGGCTGTCCTCGTAGCCCTCGGAGAAGACCACCCCGGCCCCGACTGCACCGTAGAGCTTGCCGCCCAGCACGAGGTAGAGCTGGGGCGACCAGGCGGTCTCGGGAGAGCCGCCGAAGCCGCTGGGGAAGTACTCCACGTCCACCTCCAGCTTGAACAGCCCCACGGGGACATACTGATACGAGGCGACCCAGGCGACCCCCTCGTCGTCGATGTCGAAGTCGTCGTCCGCCAGCTCGTCCACGGTCTTCCAGTAATGCACCCCGCCGCCGAGCCGGTGCTCGGCCGCCGCGGCGGGCGCCGCCTCCAATCCCGACAGCCCCAGCACTGCGAAGACCAGCAGCAACGGGCGGATATCTCTCTTGCGAAGCGCCTCCATCATCTTCTCCATCTCCTCTCGGTGGCTGGAAACGAACCATATCCCGTCCTGGTCCGCGAGGGCCAGAGGCGGCGTGGACGTCGCGGCGCGGCGACATTGGCACGCTCATTGCCAGTACAGACTCGTGGATGCGGAGACCCGAAAGGGTCCGGTGCTCGCTTCAAGGTGAAGTCTTGCACGCCGCTGGAACTACTTCAACGAAGGAGGAGCTATGGCGAAACGAGACAATCTCGGGGGAGGCGGCCGTACTGCGCCCAACTCACCAGGAACGGATTTTCCCAATCCCGATCCTTTGACCGCGAGCGGGCCGGGGCTCACCGCGGCGGGCGCTCCGGCCACCCAGGGCACCGACCCGAGCCTGCCTGATCAGGGGTGGGGGCAGAGCGGCTTCCAGTCCCAGGGACAGCAGGGGCAGCAGGGTGTAGGCCAGCAGGCGAAGGACGAAGCGAAGAACCTGGCCCGCGATGCCAAGCACCAGACCTCCAAGGTCGCCAACCAGGCCAAGGACCAGGTCAACCAGATGGTGTCGCAGAGCAAGGATCAGGCCGCCGAGCGGCTGAACAGCTTCGCCAGCGTGCTGCGTGACACCGCCGGCAAGCTCAACGAGCAGGACGAGAACGGGGTTGGCCAGTACGCCGACCGCGCCGCCCAGCAGGTCGAGCGGCTCTCCAACTATCTCCGCGACCGGGACGTGAGCACGTTCCTGCGCGATACCGAGACCTTCGCCCGGCGTCACCCCGACGTCTTCCTGGGCGGGGTTTTCCTGGCGGGCCTGGTGCTCGCCCGCTTCTTCAAGGCCTCCAGCGACCGCGACGACTGG
>DASPJI010000838.1:0-2425 GCA_035628695.1 Thermoanaerobaculia bacterium
CGGCGCCTCTACGGCCACGCCGCAGGGCTCGCCGCCGCGGCCCTGGTGGCGGTGTTCTCGCCGCAACTGGTGCTGTGGAGCACCCTCGCCAGCGGCGGCTACACGCTGGTGGTGGGCTGGGGCTCGCTGACCTTCGCCCACCTCGCCGCCACCCGGCGGCAGCCGACCCTCGGGCGGACCGCGCTCCTCGGCTTCCTGGTGGGCTTCGGCCTCTACATCTACGAGCTCTACCTGGTCTACGTCGCGATCCTCGCCGGCTTCGCCCTCACCTCGTCCTTCGTCTGGAGGGCCGTGCTGGCCCCGTCGCGGCAAGCGCGGCAGGCGCGGCAGGAGCGCTCCGCGGCCCTGCCGCTGGCGCCGGGGCAGATCGGGAGGGCGGCCCTGTTCCTGGCGGGCTTCCTCGTGGGCTGGGCGCCCAAGCTGTGGACCACGTTCTTCGGCGGCGTGGCCACCAAGCTCCCCGCCTACGGCTTCGCCAGCCCGGAGGTCATGCGGGCGAACCTGGAGCTCCTGGTGACCCGCTGCGTGCCCGCTCTCCTCGGCGCCAATCCGGCCGGCGAGCCCGAGCTGCTGCAGTGGGTGGGCCCCATGACCGCCCTGACGACCGTTCTCGGCGTGCTCGTGCTGCTGGCCTGGGCGGCGGCCTGGCTCCAGGCGGTCCCCGGGACGGGGCGGGACCTCCTCGGCGCCCTGCGGCGGCCGCCGGGGGAGATCGGGATGGAGGGCCTGCTGGTCCTGCTGGTGCCGGTCACCGCCCTCCTCTTCGTGCTCAGCCCCAACCCCACGGGCGTCCTCTCCAGCCGCTACCTCCTCCCCTGCCTGACCAGCCTCCCCGTGCTGGCCGGCGGCTGGCTGGTCCGGCTCTGGCGCCGCGGGAAGCTCGCCCGGCTCGCCGCCGCGGCCCTCGGGCTGCTCCTGGTCGGGTATCCTGGAGCCCAGATCGTGCTCTGGCACGTGGGCTCGGGCTACCTGACCGCCGACCTGCGCCTGCCGCGGAGCCGGGACTCCCTGCACGAGGTCTTCCGGGAGCTGCGCCGCCAGGGCATCCGTGGCGGCTACGGCTGGTACTGGATCGCCTATGAGGCCAACTTCCTGAGCGGCGAAGAGATCGTGATCGCCCCCTCCGATGGCTGGGACCGTTACCCCGCCTACACCCGCTTCGTGGACTCCCTCCGCCGCCCGGCCTATCTCTTCGAGGGAGGGCCGGAGACGGAGAGGGTACGGGAGGCTCAGTTCCTGGAGCGGGTCCGCGCCAGCGACCAGCCGTTCGAGGTGCGGCGGGTCGGCCAATATGCCATCTACACCAGCCCCCGCGGCGAGCGCCTGCTGCCGGCGTCGCTGGTCCGCGGCCCCAACCTCCTGGTACAGCCCCGGGCGGAGATCGCGGCCCGCGGCGTGGATGTCCTCGCCGGAAAGGTGACGCCCGGACGGATCCTGGAGATCCCGGCACGGCTGACCAACCGTGGCGAGGACCTCTGGCCCGCCTTCGGGCTCGACGGCAGCGACCACTACCGGGTCGCGCTCTCCTATCGCTGGCTCGACGCCGCCGGCCAGGAAGTGGCCGGCCCCCCGGCCCTGCGCACCCCCCTGCCCGACGACGTCCTGCCCGGTGCCTCCGTGGATCTGGTGGCGCGCGTCCAGGTCCCCGAGGCTCCGGGCGCCTACCGGCTCGTGCTCACGATGATCCAGGAGGACGTCCTCTGGTTCGCCGACGCGCCGGAGGGCGGCGCCGCCGTCTTCCCGGTGACGGTCACCGCGGAAGCCGCGGCCGCGGCCGGGGGTGGCGGGTGAGGTCCCGTCTTCGCTGGCCTCGGGCCACCGCGGCGCTCGTCCTCCTCCTAGTCGGGAGCTGCCTGGGCGCTGCCCTGTCGTCGCGGCCGGCACCGGAGCCACCGCCCGGGCAGCGGGCCAACATCATCCTCCTGTCGGTGGACAGCCTGCGCAGGGCGAGCTTCCGGCCGGACCGCCTCCCTGTCATGAACGCCCTGGCCGCCGGCTCGGTGGTCTTCGACAACGCCGTGAGCCCCTCGTCCTGGACCTTGCCGTCCCACGCCTCGCTGATGACCGGGCTGTATCCGGACCGCCACGGCGCCGTCGACCGGCGGCTGCGGATGGGGACGGAGTACCCGACCCTCTCGCTGCTCCTCTGGGAGGCGGGCTACGAGACCGTGGGGTTCACCGACAAGGGATTCCTCGACCGCCGTTTCGGCATGGGCCGGGGGTACGAGCGCTACGACGACTGGACCGTCCGGCGCGACCCCGGGCTGGAGGCCGTCCTGCCGCGCGCCGGCGACGCCACCGGCACACCGGGGAGCGACCGCTTCGACCGCGCCCTCGCCTTCCTCCGGCAGCGCCGGAGCCCGGAGCGTCCCTTCTTCCTGTTCCTCCATACCTTCGGGGTCCATGACTACTTTTATGCCCATCA
>DASPJI010000839.1:0-3967 GCA_035628695.1 Thermoanaerobaculia bacterium
ACCCTCGCCCTGGCGCCTTCCAACCAGGACGTGATCTATGCCCTGGTGGCGAGCAACGTGGCGGGGTCGTCGACCGAGCCGCAGGAGCATTATCGCGGTGGCATGCACGCGGTCTTCCGTTCGACCAGCGGCGGCGGCCCCGGTACCTGGACGGCCCAGGTCCGCAACAGCGACCCGACCAAGCTCAGCCGCCTGCTCCTGTCCAGCGCGCGCTCCGCCTTCGGCCGGGAGTGCGGCTTCACCTCCTCGAGCAGCAACCTTTTCTATGGCCAGGGCTGGTACGACAATGCGATCGCCGTGGATCCCACCGATCCGGAGCGCGTCTGGGCCGGCGGGATCGACCTCTACCGTTCGGAGGATGGCGGCCGGAGCTGGGGACTGGCATCCTATTGGTGGGCGATGGACATCTTCAATGCCGCCGCGCCCAGCTATTCCCACGCTGACCAGCACTCCATCGTCTTCCATCCGGGCTATGACGGCGTCTCCAACAAGACGCTGTTCGTGACCAGTGACGGCGGCGTGTCCCGCACCGACGACGCCCTGGCCGCCACGGCCCGGGGCACGACGGCGGCCTGCGATCCGCGCAATTCGCAGCTCGTCTGGACGGCGCTCAACAACGGCTATGGCGTGACCCAGTTCTATCACGGCACCCCCTATCCGGACGGCAGCCGCTACCTGGGCGGCACGCAGGACAACGGCACGATCCGGGGGCAGGACGGCGCCGGTGCCGACGGTTGGGAGACCCTCCTCGGCGGCGACGGCGCCTACGCGGCGATCCACCCCGACAATCCGGACGTCGTCTATGCCTCGTATCAGGGGCTCAGCCTGCAGAAAACGGTGGACGGCGGGCGCACCTGGAGCAACTCGTTCGTCGGTATCAATGGCGGCACCCTTTTCATCACCCCCTATCTGATGGACCCCAACGACCCGGAGCGCCTGTGGCTCGGCGGCACGGCGATCTGGCGGACGGACAACGGCGCGGGCTACTGGCGCGCGGCGAGCAGGCCCCTGGCGCCGCTGGGGATGGTGAGCTCCCTGGCCGTGGCCCGAGGCAACTCGGAGCGGGTGCTGGTGGGCACGACCAGCGGTTACATCCTGCGGACCGACTCGGGGCTGTCGGATGACCAGACCAAGGAGTGGCCGTCGGTCCGGCCGCGCCTCGGCTGGGTCTCCTCCGTGGCTGTCGATCCGACCAACGAGAACGTGATGTATGCCACCTATTCCACGTTCGGCGGCACGCACGTCTGGAAGAGCACGAACGGCGGCGCCACCTGGCGGGGGAGCGACGGCACGGGCAACCGGAAGATCCCGGACATCCCGGTGCACAGCATCGTCGTGGACCCCAACCGGCCGTCGCGACTCTTCGTCGGCACCGATCTGGGGGTTTTCGTCTCCACCGATGGCGGAGGCACCTGGGCGGTGGAGAACAGCGGTTTCGCGAATGTGATCACGGAGTGGCTGACGGTGCTCGAAGGGCCCGGCGGTCCCACCCTCTTCGCGTTCACTCACGGCCGCGGCGCCTGGCGCGTGCCGATCCGGAACTGAGAGGAAGGAGCGTCCGGCAGGGGAGTGAGGGGATCGCCTTTCTCCCCTCGTTCCTCTATCATGTTGGCATCGCTGTTCTATTGATTTGTGGCCCGAGCGGCGGGGATGTGCCCGCTTCGTGGCTTTCCGGAGAGGACAGATGGTAGTGGCTCCACTTCCCGAAAGGAGGCTTTGGATGACCCTGTCCTCGCGCACCTCGATCCGGCTGCTCGCCGGAACCCACCTCTTCATCCTGATGCTGCTTGCGGCTCTCGTCGCTCCCGTCTGGGCGGCGGAGGCCAACGGTCCCAGAACCCTGAGTCCGGAAGGGCTCCGCAGGCTCGAGGCGAAGGAGCAGAAGGCACTCCGTGCCCCCGACTCGCCCGATGAGGCCCAGGAGCACTTTGTCGCCAAGCGCGCCCCGGTGGGCGCGAAGTCCGTGCCGGTGGAGAGGTACTTCACGGCCCAGGAGGAGATGCGGCGGATGCCGCAGCACTCGACCGCCCGCGGCACCTTCCTGCCGTCGCGCGCCGAGCTGGCCGAGAAGGGGATCTCCTACGTCGCCGCGGCGGCGAGCCTGGGCGCCTGGTCCGCGCTCGGGCCGGGCAACATCGGCGGCCGCACCCGTACCCTGGTGATCGATCCCCGGCAGCCGGAGGTGATGTACGCCGGCGGCGTGGCCGGAGGGGTATGGAAGACCACCGACGGCGGCCAGAGCTGGAGGCCTCTGGCCGACCTCATGGCGAACCTGGCGATCGCCTCGCTGGCGATGGACCCGGCCAACTCCAACGTCCTCTATGCCGGCACCGGCGAGGTCTTCACCAGCGTCGGAGTGCGCGGCAGCGGCATCTTCAGGACCACCGACGGCGGCAATCGGTGGGAGCGGCTGGCGGCGACGAGCAACGCGAACTTCCACTACGTCAGCGACATCGTGATCAGCTCCAGCAGCAGCTCCCGGCTCTACGCGGCGACGGACACCGGCGTCTGGCGCTCGACCAACGGCGGGGCCTCGTGGCAGCGGACCCTCTCCTCCGACGCTCAGGGCGGCTGCCTCGACCTGGCGATCCGCAAGGACCGCGCGGAGGACGTCGTCTTCGCCGCCTGCGGCAAGCGCGAGGTGGGAGGAGCGGTCTACCGGAACGTCGACGCGCAGAACGGCGACGCGTGGGAGCAGGTGCTCCAGGAGCCGGGGATGGGCCGCGCCTCCCTGGCCCTCGCGCCGTCGAACCAGGACGTGATCTATGCCCTGACGTCGAGCACCGTGGCGGGGCCGTCCAGCGAGCAGGGGGAGAACTACCGGCAGGGCATGCACGCGGTCTTCCGTTCGACCAGCGGCGGCGGCCCGGGCACCTGGACCGCCCAGGTCCGCAACAACGACGGCAACAAGCTGAACCGCATGCTCCTGTCGCGCGCGCGGTCGGCCTTCGCCCGGGAGTGCGGCGACAACAGACCCAACTCCTTCTCCGGCCAGGGCTGGTACGACAACGCCATCGCCGTGGACCCGGTCAATCCGGACCGCGTCTGGGCCGGCGGCATCGATCTCTACCGTTCGGACGACGGCGGCCGCAACTGGGGGATCGCATCCTACTGGTGGGCCATCTTCCCCTACAGCAGCACCGACGCGCCGAGCTACGTCCACGCCGACCAGCACCTCCTCGTCTTCCACCCGAACTATGACGGAACGTCCAACAAAACCCTTTATGTGACCAACGACGGCGGCGTCTTCCGCACCGACGACGCCTTGGCCCCCACCGCCAAAAGCGTGACGGCCGCCTGCAATTCGGGTAACTCACAACTCGCCTGGACGGCGCTGAACAACGGCTATGGCGTCACCCAGTTCTATCACGGTACCCCCTTTCCCGACGGCAAACGCTATCTCGGGGGCACCCAGGACAACGGCACGGTCCAGGGGCGGGACGGCCAGGGCGCCAACGCCTGGGAGACCGTGCTGGGCGGCGATGGCGGCTACTCGGCCGTGAATCCCGTAAACCCGGACATCATCTATGCCTCGTACCAGGTGCTGAGCCTGCAGAAGTCCGTGGATGGCGGCTTCACCTGGCGCGATGCGGTCGAGGGCATCGACAGCTTTCGCACGCTGTTCATCGCACCCTATGTCATGGACCCCAACGATCCGGAGCGTCTCTGGTTTGGCGGCGAGAAAATCTGGCGGACGGACGACGGCGCGGAATTCTGGAACACGGCGACGGCGCCCCTCACCGGCCGCGGGATGATCAGCGCGCTGGCGGTGGCACGCCGCAATCCGGACCGCGTGCTGGCGGGGACGAACGAAGGCTACATTCTGCGGACCGGCGCCGGGCGGACCGCTGACGCGTCGACCGAGTGGCCGGCGGTCCGGCCGCGGCCGGGCTATGTCTCTTCGGTGACGTTCGATCCCACCAACCCGAACGTGGTCTATGCCACCTACTCGACGTTCGGCGGCAAG
>DASPJI010000840.1:0-11014 GCA_035628695.1 Thermoanaerobaculia bacterium
GAGCGGGCGGGCGATCTGGCGCGGCACCTGGTGGCGGCCGGCGTGGGGCCGGAGGAGGTGGTGGGGCTCTGCCTCGACCGCTCGCCCGAGATGGTGGCGGCGATCCTCGGCGTGCTGGCGGCCGGGGCGGCCTACCTGCCGCTGGAGTCGGTCCATCCGCCGGAGCGCCTCGCCTGGATGGCGGCCGACGCGGGCGCGCGCTGGATCGTGACGCGGGAGCCTCGCGCCCGGCTGGCCCGGGCGATCGCCGAGGCTCGACGGGAAGGAGCCGCCCGTCTGCTCGACCTCGACGAGGTCTCCGGCGCCGGCGAGGGCCCCCGGGGGGAGGTGCCTCTCGAGGCCCTGGCCTACGTGCTCTACACCTCCGGCTCCACCGGGACCCCCAAAGGGGTGATGCTGCCGCATCGGGCGCTCTCCAATTATCTGTCCTGGGCGGGGAAGGCGTACGGGATGTCGGACGGGCTCGGCGCTCCGGTCCATTCGCCGCTGGGGTTCGATCTCACGGTGACGAGCCTCTTCCTGCCGCTCCTGGCCGGCGGAACCGTGACCCTGCTGCCCGAGGAGCAGGGGGTGGAGGCGCTGCGGGATGTCTTGCGGGAGGATCACCGCTTCGGCCTGCTCAAGCTCACCCCGGCGCACCTCGCCTTCCTCGGCGAGACGCTGGGGGAGGCGGACCTCACCGGCCGTGCCGGCGCCCTGGTGGTGGGTGGGGAGGCGCTGCTCGCCGAGGTGGTGACGGCCTGGCGAGCGCGGGAGACCGGGCCCGGGCCGCGCGCCCGCGTCATCAACGAGTACGGCCCGACCGAGGCGGCGGTGGGGTGCTCCGTCCACGAGCTGCCGCCGGAGGCCGCGGTCCACGGCGCGCTGCCGATCGGCAGGCCGATCGCCAATGCCCGCATCCACCTCCTCGGCCCGGACCTGCGGCCGGTCCCGCTGGGGGCGCCGGGGGAGATCGCCATCGGCGGCGGTGGCCTCGCCCGGGGGTACCGGGGCCGCCCGGACCTCACCGCGCTACGGTTCGTGCCCGATCCCGTCAGCGACCGGCCGGGAGAGCGTCTCTACCGTTCGGGCGACCTGGCCCGGCGGCTCGGCGATGGTGACCTGGTCTTCCTGGGCCGGCGCGACCGGCAGGTGAAGATCCGCGGCTTCCGCATCGAGCTGGCGGAGGTGGAGGCCGCCCTGACCCTTCATCCGGAGGTCACCGAGGCCGTGGCCGTGGCGTTCCCCGGTGACGGAGGCCCCCGGCTCGCCGCCTATGTAGTGCCCCGGGAGGGTGGAGGGGTGCCCGCCGGCCTGCCGGACTTCCTGGCCCGCCGGCTCCCCGGCCACATGATCCCCACGGCCCTGATGGCGCTGCCGGCCCTGCCCCTCACCGCCAACGGCAAGGTCGACCTGGAGGCGCTCCCCCGTCCCGAGACGGCCGGCCTCCCGGACGGCGGGTACGTGGCGCCCCGGACCTCTGCCGAGGAGAGGCTCGCCGTCCTCTGGGAGGAGGTGCTGAGCACGGCGGGCCTCCGGCGGGGTCCGGTCGGCGTCCTCGACAGCTTCTTCGGACTGGGCGGCCACTCGCTCCTGGCGGCGCGGCTGATCGGGCGGGTGCGGGAGGCGCTGGGAATCGAGCTGCCGCTGGCGAGCCTGTTCCAGGAGCCCACCGTGGCCGGCATGGCGCGGCGGCTCGAGGAAGCCGGCGCCGCGGCGGTCGTCCCGGAGGAGACGATCCCGCGCCGTTCCCGGCAGGCGCGCGACCGCCCTCTCCCCCTCTCCTTCGCCCAGGAGCGGCTCTGGTTCCTGGAGCGTCTCGATCCGGGCACGCCTCTCTACCACGTCGCGGTGGCGCTCCGCGCCCAGGGTGACCTGCGGCCGGAGGCGCTGGCCGCGGCCCTGACCGGCGTGGTCCGCCGCCACGAGGCGCTGCGCACCGCCTTCCCGGCGGCGCAGGGGGTGCCGGTCCAGGCGGTCGCAGCACCGGAAGAATCGCGGGTGGCCGTGCCGAAGGTGGACCTCTCGGCGTTGCCCGCGGCGCGGCGGGAGGGGGAGGCGGCGGCGCGTCTCCGTGAGCTGGCGCGCCGTCCCTTCGATCTCGCCCGCGGTCCCCTGCTGGCGGCGCGGCTCTTCCACCTGGGCGCCGGGGAGAGCGTCGTGCTGGTGGTCCTGCACCACCTCGTCAGCGACGGCTGGTCCATGGGGGTGCTGATCCGGGAGGTGAAGGCGCTCTATGGGGCCGCCGTCCCCGAGCTCCCGCCGCTATCCATTCAGTACGCCGACTACGCGGCCTGGCAGCGGCAGCGGCTGCAGGGGGAGCGGCTGGCGGCCGAGCTGTCCTGGTGGCGCGAGCGGCTGGCCGGCGCGCCGCCGGGCCTGGACCTCCCCCTGGACCGGCCGCGCCCGGCCGTGCCGTCCCGCGCCGGGGCCACCCGGCCGTTCCGGCTGCCGGAGGAGGCCGTGCAGGCGCTGGCCCTCCGCGCCTCGGCCACGCCGTTCATGACGGTGCTGGCAGCCTTCCAGACGCTCCTCTCCCGGCTCGCGGGCCAGCGGGACCTGACGGTGGGGGTGCCGGTGGCGGGGCGTCTCCGTCCCGAGACGGAGGGCCTCATCGGCCTGTTCGTCAACACCCTGGCGTTGCGCGCCGAGCTGCCTCCCGGGCTGACCTTCCTGGAGGCGCTGGCCAGGGCACGGGCGGCGGTGCTGGAGGCGCACGCCCACCAGGAGATCCCCTTCGAGCGATTGGTGGAGGAGCTGCAGCCGGAGCGGGACCTCTCCCGCACGCCGCTCTTCCAGGTGATGCTCGCGCCCCGGGGCACCCCGGCCGCGGGCCTGGACCTGCCCGGCGTTCACCTCCGCCCGGCGGCGGTCGACACCGGGACGGCCAAGTTCGACCTGACCCTCTTCCTGTCCGAGGGGGACGGTCTGGGAGAGGCCTTCGAGCACAGCACGGAGCTCTTCGACGGTACCACCATCGAGCGTTGGGCCGGGCATCTGATCACCCTGCTCACGACGGCGGCGGCCGAGCCGGAGCGGCAGGTGGCCGACCTGCCCCTCCTCTCGCCGGCGGAGCGCCATCAGTTGTTGGTGGAGCGGGGCGAAGCGGAAGGCGTGGTGCTGGACGAGAGAGGGTATCCGGTGCCTCCCGGAGTGGTGGGGGAGCTCTGGCTGGCGGGGGAGCCTCGCCGCCGGACGGGCCACCTGGCACGGACCCGGCCGGACGGGCGGCTGGAGCACCTGGGCTCCAGCGAGTCCCGGGAGGAGGCCCGGAGGCAGGAGGCGCCGGCACGGGAGCCGGCGGAGCCGCGCACGCCGACGGAGAGAGAGGTGGCGGCCATCTGGCGCGAGGTCCTGGGGATCGAGCAGGCGCTCCTCGGCCGGAGCTTCTTCGACCTTGGGGGGCACTCCCTCCTCGCCGCCCGCGCCCTGGCCCGGATCGAGGAGCAGTTCGGCGTCGAGCTGCCGCTGCGCCAGCTCTACGGCGCGCCGACCATCGAGACGCTGGCGGAGGCCATCGACGAGGCACTCCTCGCCCGTGCGGACGACGCCCGCCTCGACGAATTGCTGGACGCCCTGGAAGGGGTGGACGATCCCGCGCTCCTCGAGCAGCTCCTGGCGTCCGAGGAGGGCACCGGAGCGGGGGACTGAGGTGGAAGGGCTGTGTCCCGGAACACAATACCCTCGTCCCGGATCACGATCCGGCCTTCCCGGATCACTCTTCGTGTTCCCCGGAACACAATCCGGGGCCGGCGGATCACTTGCGGAGCAGGAAGGAACACTCCGCAACGTTCCCGGAACACTATTCCTGCTCCGGAGATCATTGCCGGAACAGGGATGGCGTCCGGGGAAGCGGGGAGAATGACCCTATCCGGCGCCGTTGTGATCCGGGAACCTTCCCGAATGATCCGGGAAGGTTCCTTTGTGTTCCGGGACTGGGGGGAGACCGCTGTTTGTGTTCCCGGAACACTCCGGGAACACAACGCGATCTCGTGGGCCGGCGCGCTCACGGGAGCGCCCGGGGAGGCGCTCCCGCGGCCGGTCCGTCTAGTGGCTCGGGTCGCAGCGCGCGTCATGGGGAGCGATGGGCTTCTCCCAGTCGCTCGGCGCCGAACAGATGTTGGGGAAGGTGCAGCAGGAGCCGGTGAGGGGATCCCGTGCCTTCACCGGCGTCGGGACATGGCAGGGCTTGGGCTCCACCTGCGGGCAGCAGCAGGCCCCCGCCTCGCAGAGCTCCTTGAGCTTGGCCGCCGCGGCGGCACGGTCCGTCATACATCCCCGGTCACCGTCATAGCCCTTCTGTCCGCCGAGATAGGACAGCTTGACGTAGTCCGAGCAGAGGCAATTCGGACAGCTCCTCTTGTCGTGGGTGTAGCAGGTTCCCAGGATGGGGCCATCGCCAAAAGGATACGGCGGGCCCGGGTGCTCGTCGATCGAGGCCGCCCACCAGAGATCCTCGGCCGACGCCTCCTTGCAGGCCGCCTTCAACTCCTCGCAGGAGCGCCACCACTGGAAGTCCTCGGCCGGCTGGGCCTGAGCCGAGACTCCGGCGCAGACCGACAGTGCTACGGCAATCAGCATTCCCTTGCGAAGCATCGAGTCCTCCTCTTTTGATTAATCAGAGATTAACATATGTTTTCTGTAACTCTCCCCAGCCGCGTCCCGTTTCGGCCGGAGCGAGCACCGGTTACTAGCGAGAGGCCGGGGTCGCGCGGTACCGGTCTCGTCGCTCCTCGGTGGTCCAGGATTGCCTCGGCAATGTGCGACGCCGCAGGCCCCGTCCGCGTCGGGGGGCTTGGCAACTGCCTCGCGTGACGGACGGCTGGAGACTGCGCTGAAATACGGATGACGACGCTCGATCGAACAGAACGGCTCCGCCGCCTCCCGCCCGAAAAGCGGGGGCTGCTGCTGGAGGCATTGAGGCGGGGCAACGCCCCCGATGAGATCCCGCGTCTGGCCGCCGGGGAGCCCGCCCCGGCCTCGTTCGCCCAGCAGCGGCTCTGGCTGCTCGACCGGATCACCCCCGGCAACCCGGCCTACAATGTGCCGTTCGCGGTGCGCCTCTCCGGCCGTCTCGACCTGCCGGCCCTCGCCGCCGCGCTGGACGAGGTGACGCGGCGCCATGACGTTCTGCGCACGATCTTCGTCCCGGGACCCGACGGCCCGCTCCAGGTGGTGCTCCCTCCGGCCGGTCTGCTCCTGCCGCGCGTGGACCTCCAGGGGCTGCCCGCGGCCGCCCGCGACGCGGAGGCGCGGCGCCTGGCGCTGGAGCTGTCCCGGCAGCCGTTCGACCTCGCCCGGGGACCGCTGATCCGGGCCGCGCTCCTCGGTCTGGAGCCGGCGGAGCACCTGCTGGTCTTCAATCTCCATCACACCGTCACGGACGGCTGGTCGAACGGCATCCTGCTCGCGGAGATGGGGGACGTCTACCGTGGCGCGCGGCTCTCCGCGCCGAAGGTCCAGTACGCCGACTTCGCGGCCTGGCAGCGGCGGCGGCTCGACGGGGAGGCGCTGGACAAGCTCCTTTCCTATTGGCGCCGGCAGCTCGACGGCGCCCCGGCGTCGCTGGACCTGCCCACGGACCGCCCGCGGCCGGCTCACCGCGCTCACCTGGGCGGCGTCGCCTCGCTCGGGCTCGAGGCGGAGCCCGTGGCGGCGCTGGAGGCTCTCGGCAAGACGCGGGACGCCAGCCTGTTCATGGTCCTTCTGGCCGGATTCCAGGCGCTGCTGGGCCGCTGGGCCGGAACGGACGACGTGGTGGTGGGTGCGCCCGTGGCGGGGCGCCACCGTTCCGAGGTCGAGCCGCTCATCGGCTTCTTCGTCAACACGCTGCCGCTGCGGGGGGACCTCGCCGGCGATCCGGCCTTCGCCGAGCTGGTGGACCGGGTACGGCGGGTGACGCTGGAAGCCCACGAGCACGCCGCGGTGCCGTTCGAGAAGCTGGTGGAGGAGCTGCGCCCGGGCCGCGAGGCCGGGGTCAGCCCGCTGTTCCAGGTGGCCTTCGCCTTCCAGAACACCCCCCGGCCGGCGCTCGGCCTGCCCGGCCTCACCGCCGAGGCGATCCCCCTTTACGGGGGCATCGCCAAGTTCGACCTGACGCTCGCCGTCGAGCCGGGTGACGCGGGCGGGCTCACGGTCTGGCTGGAGCACAGCCGCGAGCTGTTCGACTCCACGACCGCGGCGCGCCTCCTAAATCACTTCGGCCGCCTTCTGGCGGCGGTCACGGCAAGGCCGGAGACCCGGCTGTCCGCGCTGCCGCTGCTCTCTGCGGCCGAGCGGCACCAGGTAGCGGCCGAGTGGAGCGAGGGCCCGGCGGCGGATTCCGGCGCCACGGTCCACGGCCTGTTCGAGGCCCGGGCGGCGACCTCGCCCCAGGCTCCGGCTCTCCTGGCAGACGGCCTCGAGCTCACCTATGACGAGCTGAGCCGCCGGGCCAACCGCCTCGCCCATCACCTGCGGAGCCTGGGGATCGCGCCGGACGTCCCGGTGGGCGTCGCCCTGCAGCGGTCGCCCGCGATGGTGGTGGCGCTCCTCGCCGTGCTCAAGGCCGGTGGCGCCTACGTGCCCCTGGACCCCGCGTATCCCGACGAGCGGCTGGCCCGGATGCTGGAGGACGCCGATCCCCCCCTGGTGATCACCTCCGGGTCGCTGGCGGACCGCCTCACCTTTTTGGGAGAGGGGCGGCGGACCGTCGACCTGGGCCGGGAGGGGGAGGCCATCGCGGCGCTGGAGGAGAGCGATCCGGGGGTGGCGGTCTCGCCCGACAGCCTCGCGTACATCCTCTTCACCTCGGGCTCCACCGGCCGGCCCAAGGGGGTGGCGGTGCCGCACCGCGCCGTGGCCCGCCTCGTGCGGCAGGCCGCCTTCGCCCGGCTCGGCCCGGACGAGGTGCTGCTCCAGCTCGCCCCGGTCTCCTTCGACGCCTCGACGCTGGAAATCTGGGGGGCCCTGGCCAACGGCGCCCGGCTGGCCGTCCCGGGCGCGGGCGCGCCGTCCCTGGGGGATCTCGAGAGTGCCCTGGGCCGGTTCGGTGTGACGACCCTCTGGCTCACCGCCGGCCTGTTCCACCAGATGGTGGACGAACGGCCGGCGGCCCTGTCCGGGGTGCGGCAGCTCCTCGCGGGCGGCGACGTGCTGTCGCCGGCGCACGTGCGGCGCCTGCTCGAGACGGTCCCCGGCTGCACTGTGATCAACGGCTATGGCCCCACCGAGAACACCACCTTCACCTGCTGCCAGCCGTTCCGCCACCCTGGCGAGGTGACGGCGCCGGTGCCCATCGGCCGGCCCATCGCCGGCACCCGGGTCCATGTGCTGGACGCGGCGTTCCAGCCGGTGCCCATCGGCGTGGCGGGGGAGCTGTGCGCCGGCGGCGACGGGCTCGCCCGGGGCTATGCCGGCCAGCCCGGCCTCACGGCGGAGCGCTTCGTCCCCGATCCGACCGGAACCATGGGCGGCCGCCTCTACCGCACCGGCGACCGGGTGCGCTTCCTCGCCGATGGCCGGATCGAGTTCCTCGGCCGCCTCGACCATCAGGTCAAGGTGCGCGGCTTCCGGATCGAGCCGGAGGAGATCGAGACCGTGCTCGGGGCCCACCCCGGAGTCCGCCGGGCGGTGGTGATGGCTTTGCCCGACCGGCATGGCGACCGGCGGCTGGCCGCCTACGTGGTCCTCCGCGACGGCGAGGTCCCGGCGGGCGTCCTCCAGGCCTGGCTGCGGGAGCGCCTGCCCTCCTACATGGTGCCGGCCCTCTGGACCTTCCTGCCCGAGCTGCCCCTGGGCGCCACGGGCAAGGTCGACCGCCGGGCGCTGCCCGACCCGGTGCAGGCTCCCGCCGCCGGCCGGCGGACGCCGCCGCGCACCTTCACCGAGGAGATCCTGGCCGGGCTCTGGGCGGAGCTCCTGGGGGTTCCCGAGGTGGGGGCGGACGAGGATTTCTTCGCCCTGGGCGGCCACTCCCTGCTCGCGACCCGCGTCGCGTCCCGGGTGCAGGAGGCCTTCGGCGTGGCGCTGCCGCTGGCGGACCTCTTCGACCACCCGACGGTGGAGGATCTGGCGCCGCGGATCGAAGCGCTGCGGGCCGGCCTCCCAGAGGACCTGGCCGAGCCCCCGCTCGTGCCTCTGGGTCGGGAGCAGCCGCTGCCCCTCTCCTTCGCCCAGGAGCGGCTGTGGATCCTTGACCGCTTCGAGCCCGGCACGGCCAACTACAACATCCACGGCTCGGTCCGCCTGCAGGGAGACCTCGATGTGCAGGCCCTGCGCCGCGCCCTCGACTGGGTGGTGGCGCGCCACGAGGCGCTGCGCACCATCTTCGAGCCGGCCGAGGACGGGGCGACGCAGCGCGTGCTGCCCGCCATGGAGGTGCCGCTGGAGCTGGCCGAGCCGGGCGACGTGGCCCTGGAGGACTGGGAGCGGCGGGCGGCCGCCACTTCGTTCGACCTGGCGCGCGGCCCCCTGCTGCGCCTGGTGCTGCTGCGGATCGCGGCGGACAAGCACGTCCTCCTCCTCGCCACCCACCACATCGTCTCGGACGGCTGGTCCATGGGCGTGCTGGTGCGGGAGATGACCGCCGCCTACGCCGCATACGCTGATGGCAGGGAGCCCGAGCTGCCCGCGCTGCCGGTCCAGTACGCCGACTACGCAGCCTGGCAGCGCCGGCGGCTCTCTGGGGAGCGCCTGGAGCGGCTGGTCGTCCACTGGCGCCAGCGTCTGGCGGGCGCCCCCCCGGGCCTGGACCTGCCGGCGGACCGGCCGCGGCCGGCGATCCGCACCTTCCGCGGCGGCCGCCTGTCGCTGGCGGTCCTAGGAGAGGTGGCGGACCGGCTGCGGGCCCTCACCCGGCGCCAGGGGGCCAGCCTCTTCATGACCCTGCTCGCCGCCTTCGAGGTGCTGCTGGCGCGCCTATCCGGGGAGGAGGACGTGGTGGTGGGCACTCCTATCGCCGGGCGCGGCCGGGCCGAGGCCGAGGGGCTGATCGGCATGTTCCTCAACACTCTGGTGCTGCGCACCGGCCTCGCCGGCGATCCCCCCTTCACCGCCCTCCTCGGCCGGATGCGGGAGGAGGCGCTGTCGGCCTATGCCCACCAGGACCTGCCGTTCGAGAAGCTCCTGGACGAGCTGCGGCCAGGGCGCGACCTGTCGCGCACGCCGCTCTTCCAGGTCTTCTTCAACATGCTGAATTTCCCGTCGGTCCCCCTGGAGGTGCCGGGCCTCACGCTGGAGGTGCTGGCGCCGCCGGAGCTGCCGGCGAAGTTCGACCTCACGGTCTATGCCGCCGAGGAGCGGGCGGGGCTCCGCTTCGACCTCGTCTACAACGCCGACCTCTTCTCCGGCGCGCGGATGGCCGAGGTGGCGCGGCAGTACGAGGGGCTCCTGGCGCAGGTGGCGGCGGATCCGGAGCGGCCCATCGGCAGCCTCTCCCTGGTCACCCCCGGCATGGCGGCGGCGCTGCCCGACCCGCGGTCCCCTCTGGGAGACGAGTGGTACGGCCCGGTGCACGAGCGTTTCGTGGCCGAGGCGCGACGCGCTCCCGAGCGGCTGGCGGTCAGCGACCGGGACGAGTCCTGGACCTATGGCGAGCTGGAGGCCCGCACCCGCAGCCTGGCGGCGCATCTCGTGGCGGGCGGAGTGGGGCGGGGCGACGTGGTGGCCATCTACGGTCACCGGAGCGCCCGCCTCGTCTGGGCGATCCTGGGGGTGATGCGGTCCGGGGCGGCCTTCACCGTGCTGGACCCGGCTCATCCTCCATCGCGGATCGCCGACTGCCTCCGGCTGGCGGAGCCCAGGGGCTGGATCGAGCTGGCGGCCGCTGGGCCGGTGCCAGCGACGGCGGAGGGGGCGGTGACGGCGATCCCGTGCCGGGTGACGTTGCCCCTCCCAGGCGAGGAGCCTCTAACCTCTGGAGAAGGGGCGGAGATCGATCCCCCCCTCACGGCGGGCGACCTGGCCTATCTCGCCTTTACCTCGGGATCGACGGGGGTGCCCAAGGGGATCCTGGGCCGGCACGGGCCGCTGTCTCACTTCATCCCCTGGCAGCGGCAGGAATTCGACCTGCGGGCGTCGGACCGCTACAGCATGCTGTCAGGGCTTGCCCACGACCCCCTGCAGCGGGACCTCTTCACGCCGCTGCAGACCGGCGCCGCGGTCTGCGTACCCGATCCGGCGGAGATTCAGGTGCCGGGACGCCTCGCCGACTGGATGGCGCGGGAGCGGATCACCGTGGCGCACCTGACGCCGGCCATGGGCCAGCTCCTGGCCGAGCTGCCGCCGGGGGCGCCGGCACCGCGCCTGACCTCCCTGCGCTGGGCCTTCTTCGTCGGCGACATCCTGACCCGCCGGGACGTGGCGCGCCTGCGCGAGCTGGCGCCGGAGGTCACCTGCGTCAACTTCTATGGCTCCACCGAGACCCAGCGCGCCGTGGGCTACCGCCGGGTGGAGGAGGGGGGAGCCCGCCCTGCCGCCGGCGCCGGCAAGGAGAACCTCCCCCTGGGCCGCGGCATGAAGGACGTCCAGCTCCTCGTGCTCGGCGCCGCGGGCGGTCTCGCGGGCCTCGGCGAGCTGGGAGAGATCCACGTACGCAGCCCCCACCTCGCCGGGGGCTACATGGGAGATCCCGCCGGGACCGCCGCGCGCTTCGTGCCCGACGCCGGCTCTCCCGAGCCGGGCCGCCGTGTCTACCGCACCGGCGACCTGGGGCGTTACCTGCCCACGGGGGAAGTGGAGTTCGCGGGCCGCACCGACTTCCAGGTGAAGATCCGCGGCTTCCGCATCGAGCCGGGGGAGATCGAGGCCATCCTCACGCGCCACCCCGCCATCCGGGAGTGCGTCGTCCTCACGCGGGACGGAGCGGGTGGAGAGAAGCGCCTCGTCGCCTACCTGGTTCCCCACCAGGAGCCGGACCTCCGGTCCCCGGCGGCCGGAGACCTCCGCGGGTGGCTCAAGGACCATCTCCCCGAGGCGATGATCCCCGCGGCCTTCGTGATTCTGGACCGCCTGCCGCTCAACCCGAACGGCAAGGTGGACCGCCGGGCCCTGCCCG
>DASPJI010000841.1:0-16130 GCA_035628695.1 Thermoanaerobaculia bacterium
TCTACTTCGGCGACATCCCGCTGATGACGGACAACGGCACGTTCATCATCAACGGCACCGAGCGGGTCATCGTCTCCCAGCTCCATCGCAGCCCCGGCGTCTTCTTCACCAAGGAAGGCCCGCGCGCGTACCTGGCGAAGATCATCCCGTACCGCGGCTCGTGGGTGGAGTTCGAGTACGACCAGAAGGACGTGCTGTCGGTCCGCATCGACCGCAAGCGCAAGTTCCATGGCACGGTCTTCCTGCGCGCCCTCGGCCTCGAGTCGGACGAGCAGATCCTGCGCCAGTTCTACACCCCGGTGGGCCTCTCCTCCGAGGGCGGCGGCAGCTTCACGCTGCACGTCACGCCGAAGGTGCTGGAGCCCGAGCGCGCGCGTGACCGCCAGACCCGCGGCCGCCGCGAGGCCTACCCGGTGTTCGCCGGCATCGTCCTCGGCAAGGAGCACATCGGCAAGCTCGACACCGGCCAGAGCCTGGCCTTCGAGGTCGGCGCCGCCGACCTGGAGCGCGCCTTCTTCATCGGCGACGTCGTCGACCTCGACACCGGCGAGGTGATCTTCGAGGCCAACGAGCTGGTCCCCGAGGACATCGAGGAGCGCATGGACGGCCGCAACCACACCCCGGTCGAGGTCTTCTTCCCCGACTGGGAGCTGACCGGGGCGACGCTGTCCAACACGCTGGCCAAGGACAACACGCGCAACTCGAAGGAAGCGCTGATCGAGATCTACCGGCGCATGCGCCCCGGCGATCCTCCGACCCTGGAGAGCGCACGTTCGCTCTTCTACGGCATGTTCTTCGACGCCAAGCGCTACGACTTCTCGCGGGTCGGCCGCTTCAAGTTCAATATCAAGCTGGACACCGAGGTGCCGGTCGACCAGAAGACGCTGTCCGCGGACGACTTCTTCCGGGTCATCGAGTACCTGCTGCGCCTGCAGAAGGACGTCGGCCGCGTCGACGACATCGACAACCTGGGCAACCGCCGCGTGCGGGCCGTCGGCGAGCTGCTGGAGAACCAGTTCCGCATCGGCCTCGTGCGCATGGAGCGGGCGATCAAGGAGAAGATGTCGGTCCACCAGGACATCGACTCGGCGATGCCGCACGACCTGATCAACTCCAAGCCGGTCATCGCGGCGATCAAGGAGTTCTTCGGCTCGTCGCAGCTGTCGCAGTTCATGGACCAGACGAACCCGCTTTCGGAGGTCACCCACAAGCGGCGCCTGTCCGCCCTCGGACCGGGCGGCCTGTCGCGTGAGCGCGCGGGCTTCGAGGTGCGCGACGTCCACGCCACGCACTACGGCCGGATCTGCCCGATCGAGACGCCTGAAGGCCCGAACATCGGCCTGATCTCGTCGCTCGCCACCTACGCGCGGATCAACGACTACGGCTTCATTGAGAGCCCGTACAAGAAGGTCGAGAACGGCCGCGTCCTCGACCACTTCCGGATCATGAAGGTGGGCGATGGCACGTTCCGTCTCGGCCAGATCGTCACCGGCGACGAGCTGGAGGCGGAGAACGAGCGGCTGGAGAAGGCCGGCAAACGGGCGGTGTCCGTCGAGCCGCACGCCTTCTACCTCTCGGCCTGGGAGGAGGAGAAGTACATCGTCGCGCAGGCCAACGCCCGCCTCGACGAGAAGGGCTACTTCGTCAACGACCGCATCATCTCGCGCGCCGGCGGCGACTTCGTGACCGTGGAGCGGGACCGCATCGACTACATGGACATCAGCCCCAAGCAGCTGGTGTCGGTGGCCGCGGCGCTCATCCCGTTCCTCGAGAACGACGACGCCAACCGCGCGCTGATGGGCTCCAACATGCAACGCCAGGCGGTGCCGCTGCTGCGCAGCGAGGCGCCGGTGGTGGGCACCGGCCTCGAGGGGATCGTCGCCCAGGACTCGGGCGCGGTCGTCCTCACCAAGCGAGGCGGCGTGGTCGATTCGGTGGACGCCGAGCGCATCATCGTCCGCGTCGAGGGCGAGGACCTGGAGACCGGCGAGACCAAGGACTTCGGCGCCGACATCTACCAGCTCATCAAGTTCCGGCGCTCCAACCAGAACACCTGCATCACGCAGAAGCCGGTGGTCTACGAGGGGATGCGGGTCAAGAAGGGGGACGTCCTCGCCGACGGCCCGTGCACCGAGCGCGGTGAGCTGGCCCTGGGCCGCAACGTGCTGGTCGCCTTCATGCCCTGGCGCGGCTACAACTTCGAGGACGCGATCCTGATCTCCGAGAAGCTGGTGCGGGAGGACTACTACACCTCCATCCACATCGAGGAGTTCGAGATCGAGGCGCGCGACACCAAGCTCGGACCCGAGGAGATCACGCGCGACATCCCGAACGTCTCGGAGTCGGCGCTCAAGGACCTCGACGAGAGCGGCATCGTCCGCCTCGGGGCGTCGGTCAAGGCCGGCGACATCCTGGTGGGCAAGGTCACGCCGAAGGGCGAGACCCAGCTCACCCCCGAGGAGAAGCTGCTGCGCGCCATCTTCGGCGAGAAGGCGGGCGACGTCCGCGACGCCAGCCTCAAGGTGCCCCCGGGCATCGAGGGGACCATCGTCGACGTCAAGATCTTCTCCCGCAAGGGGGTCGAGAAGGACCAGCGCGCCAAGGACATCGAGCTGGAGGAGATCGGCCGGCTCGAGAAGAACATCAAGGACGAGGTCCGCATCCTCAACGAGGAGCGCAACAAGAAGGTCAGCGACCTCCTCGTCGGCAAGAAGGTGTCGGCGCCGGTCAAGTCGCGGACCGGCCAGGAGCTCCTCAAGGCGGGCGACGCCATCACCCTGGAGACCCTGGAGCGGCTCACCCGGCAGGAGATCCTGCGCCTGCCGGTGGACGAGCGGCGGCTCATCGACGCGGCGGAGATCGTCTACAAGAAGACGGATTCCCACATCGAGGTGCTGCACCGCGTCAACGAGGAGCGCATCGGGCTCCTGCAGAAGGGCGACGAGCTGCCCCCGGGCGTCATCAAGCTGGTCAAGGTCTACGTCGCCATGAAGCGCAAGCTGCAGGTGGGCGACAAGATGGCCGGCCGTCACGGCAACAAGGGCGTGATCTCGCGCATCCTCCCCGAGGAGGACATGCCCTACCTGCCCGACGGCACGCCGGTCGAGATCGTGCTCAACCCGCTGGGCGTGCCCTCCCGTATGAACGTCGGCCAGATCCTCGAGACGCACCTGGGGTGGGCCGGCATGGTGCTGGGGGTGCGCTTCGCGACGCCGGTCTTCGACGGCGCCCGCGAGCCGGACATCAAGAGCCTGCTGGAAGAGGCCAACCTGCCCCTGTCGGGCAAGACCGAGCTCCATGACGGCATGACGGGTGAGGCGTTCGAGCAGAAGGTCACCGTGGGTTACATCTACATGCTCAAGCTGTCCCATCTGGTGGACGACAAGATCCACGCGCGGTCCATCGGACCGTACTCGCTGATCACCCAGCAGCCGCTGGGCGGCAAGGCGCAGTTCGGCGGCCAGCGCTTCGGAGAGATGGAGGTCTGGGCCCTGGAGGCGTACGGCGCCGCCTACACCCTCCAGGAGCTGCTGACCGTCAAGAGCGACGACGTGGAAGGGCGGAGCAAGGTGTACGAAGCCATTGTCAAGGGCGACGTCCCCGAGCCGCCGGGTCTGCCGGAGTCTTTCAACGTGCTCGTCCGCGAGCTCCAGAGCCTGTGTCTCGACGTTGAACTCCTCAAGGTTTAAGGAGGAAGACATTGCAACCATTCAGCAGCTTTGACAAGCCACAGTCGCTCAAGGATTTCAACGCGATCAAGATCTCGATCGCGTCGCCCGACAAGATCCGGGCGTGGAGCTACGGCGAAGTCACGAAGCCGGAGACCATCAACTACCGGACCTTCAAGCCGGAGCGCGATGGCCTGTTCTGCGCCAAGATCTTCGGTCCGATCACGGACTGGGAGTGCCTGTGCGGTAAATACAAGCGGATGAAGCACCGTGGCGTCATCTGCGACAAGTGCGGCGTCGAGGTCACCCGTTCGCGGGTGCGCCGCGAGCGGATGGGCCACATCGAGCTGGCCTGCCCGGTCTCCCACGTCTGGTTCTTCAAGGGGCTGCCGAGCCGCATCGGCCACCTCCTGGACATCAGCCTGCGCGACCTCGAGCGGATCCTCTACTTCGAGAGCTACGTCACCATCGACCCGGGTGAGACGGAGCTCAAGGAGCGCGAGCTCCTGACCGAGGAGCGGTTCCGCGAGATGCGCGACAAATACGGCGACGAGACCTTCGCCGCCAAGATGGGCGCCGAAGCGATCAAGGAGCTCTTGGCGCGCATCGACGTCGACGAGCTGGCCGAGGAGCTGCGCATCATCATGCGCACCGAGACCAGCCAGATCCGGCGCCTCAAGGCCGCCAAGCGGCTCAAGGTGGTCGACGCCTTCCGCAGGTCGGGCCACCGCCCGGAGTGGATGATCCTGGACGTGATCCCGGTCATCCCGCCGGAGCTGCGGCCCCTCGTGCCCCTGGACGGCGGCCGCTTCGCCACCAGCGACCTGAACGACCTCTACCGGCGCGTCATCAACCGCAACAACCGGTTGAAGAAGCTGCTGGAGCTGCGCGCCCCCGACGTCATCGTCCGCAACGAGAAGCGGATGCTGCAGGAGGCGGTGGACGCGCTGTTCGACAACGGCCGCCGCGGCCGCGTGCTCAAGGGCTCCAACAACCGGCCGCTCAAGTCGCTGTCGGACACCCTCAAGGGCAAGCAGGGGCGGTTCCGCCAGAACCTGCTCGGCAAGCGCGTCGACTACTCGGGCCGGTCGGTCATCGTCGTCGGCCCCGAGCTCAAGCTGTCGCAGTGCGGCCTGCCGAAGAAGATGGCGCTCGAGCTCTTCAAGCCGTTCATCTACAACCGGCTGGAGGAGAAGGGGCTGGTCGGCACGATCAAGGCCGCCAAGGAGCTGGTCGAGGCCGAGGTGGACGAGGTCTGGGACGCGCTGGAGGAGGTCATCCAAGACCATCCGGTGCTGCTCAACCGCGCGCCCACGCTGCACCGTCTGGGCATCCAGGCGTTCCAGCCGACGCTGATCGAGGGCAAGGCGATCAAGATCCACCCGCTGGTCTGCGCCGCGTTCAACGCCGACTTCGACGGCGACCAGATGGCGGTGCACGTGCCGCTGTCGCCGCGCGCCCAGATCGAGAGCAAGGTGCTGATGCTGGCGTCGAACAACATCCTGTCGCCCGCTCACGGCCGGCCGCTGGCGGTGCCGTCGCAGGACCTGGTCCTCGGCGGTTACTACTTGACGCTGGCCAAGCCCGGGGCCAAGGGCGAGGGCCGGGTCTTCCCGGACTTCGACTCGGTGCTCCTGGCGCTCGAAGGTGGCGAGGTGGAGACGCTGTCGACCATCAAGGTGCGCTACAGCGGCCGCTGCATCCACCTGGAGACGCAGTTGGACAAGCAGGACATCGTCCACGCCGAGGTCGAGGAGCTGGAGAACAAGCTGATCGAGACCACCGTCGGCCGGGTCATCCTCAACATGCACCTGCCGAAGGAGATCCCGTACATCAACGGCCTGCTCAAGAAGCGCGGCCTGCAGGACCTGGTCGGCTACTGCTTCATCACCCTCGGCAACGAGGCGACGGTGCGCATGCTCGACGAGGTCAAGGAGGTCTCCTTCCTCTACGCCACCCGGGCGGGCATCTCGTTCGGCGTCGACGACATGGTGGTGCCGAGCCGCAAGCCGGAGCTGCTGGACCTGGCGCGGAAAGAGGTGGTCGAGATCGAGAACCAGCGCTCGGCCGGCGTCATCACCGCCGGTGAGCGTCACAACAAGATCATCGACATCTGGCACCGCACCACCGAGAAGGTGTCCGAGGAGATGTTCCGCGAGATGCGGGAGGTGGAGAAGCGCTCGGGCGAGTTCAACCCGATCAACCTCATGGCCGACTCCGGCGCCCGCGGCTCGCGCGAGCAGGTGCGCCAGCTCGCCGGTATGCGCGGCCTCATGTCCAAGCCCTCGGGCGAGGTCATCGAGACCCCGATCACGGCGAACTTCCGTGAGGGCCTCTCGGTCCTCCAGTACTTCATCTCCACCCACGGCGCCCGCAAGGGCCTCGCGGACACGGCGTTGAAGACGGCGGACTCGGGCTACCTGACACGGCGTCTGGTCGACGTCGCCCAGGACGTGATCATCAACGAGGTGGACTGCGGCACGATCGACGGCATCGTCGTGTCGGCGATCATGGAGGGCGGCGAGATCCTCGAGCCGCTGCGCGACCGCATCGTCGGCCGCGTCAGCCAGGAGGACATCTACGACCCGATGACCGGCGACATGCTGGTGGAGGTGAACCAGGAGATCACCGAGACCCTGGGCAACTCCGTGCAGGCGGCCGGCATCGAGCGGGTGAGGATCCGTTCCGTGCTCACCTGCGAGGCGCGGCGGGGCGTCTGTGCCCGCTGCTACGGCCGCAACCTGGCGACCGGCCGCATGGTCGAGATCGGCGAGGCGGTCGGCGTCATCGCGGCGCAGTCGATCGGCGAGCCGGGCACGCAGCTCACGCTGCGGACGTTCCACATCGGTGGTACGGCCGCCCGAATCGCCGCCCAGACGCAGCGTCGCAGCAAGGTCGAAGGGATCGCCGAGTTCGAGCGCATCACCACCGTCCAGACACCGGACGGTACCCGCATCGTCAAGTTCTTGAACGTCAACACGGTCGAGAGCAAGAAGGGGGCGCTGGTCGTCATCAACCGCAGCGGCAAGCTCCTCATCACCGACGAGAAGGGCCGCGAGCGGGAGCGCTACGCTCTGACGTACGGCTCGCAGCTCCTGGTGCACGAGGGGGACGAGGTGCAGCCGGGGACGGAGCTGGTGACTTGGGACCCGTTCACCTACGCCATCCTGTCGGAGATCGGCGGCCGGATCGAGTTCCAGGACATCGTCGAGGGCGAGAACGTCCGAGAGGAGACCGACAAGGTCACCGGCCTGTCGCAGAAGATCATCGTCGAGGCTTCGGCCAACGAGAAGCGGGTCCCCGCCATCATCATCCATGGTGAGGAGCGGGACAAGCGGTATCTCCTCCCCTCGGGCTCGCACCTCGTGGTGCAGAACGGGCAGGACGTCCATCCCGGCGATACGCTGGTCAAGATCCCGCGCGAGACGACCAAGACCAAGGACATCACCGGCGGTCTGCCGCGGGTCGTCGAGCTCTTCGAGGCGCGCAGCCCCAAGGAGCCGGCGATCATCACGGAGATCGACGGCACGGTGCACCTGGGCGATGTCCACAAGGGCATGCGCAAGGTCATCGTCGAGAGCGACGCCGGCGAGACCCGCGAGTACCTGGTGCCGCGCTCGATCCACATCAACGTGCAGGAGAGCGAGCGGGTGCGGGCCGGCGATCCGCTGATCGACGGCGCCATCAACCCCCACGACGTCCTCCAGGTGCTGGGCGAGAAGGAGCTGCAGCGCTACCTGGTCGACAAGATCCAGGAGGTCTACCGGTCGCAGAGCGTCGCGATCAACGACAAGCACATCGAGGTGATCGTGCGCCAGATGATGCGGTCGGTGAAGATCGAGGAGGTCGGCGACACGGAGTTCCTGATCGACGAGCAGGTGGACCGCTGGAAGTTCCAGGAGGAGAACGAGCGCGTCATCGCCGCCGGCGGCACCCCCGCCATCGGCCGGCCGCTGCTCCTCGGCATCACCAAGGCGAGCCTGTCGACCGACAGCTTCATCTCGGCCGCCAGCTTCCAGGAGACCACCCGGGTCCTCACCGAAGCCGCGATCAGCGGCAAGGTGGACGGCCTGCGCGGCTTGAAGGAGAACGTGATCGTCGGCCGGGTCATCCCCGCCGGTACGGGCATGGACTACTACCACGACTTCCATCTGGCCGAGGACTTCGTCGAGCCGGAGCCGGAGGCCGAGGAGGAGCTCTTCTTCGAGTTCGGCGAGGAGGAGATCCGCAGCCTGCCGCAGGAGGTCCTCGAGGGCGACTAGTCCTCTCTCCCATCCGATCGTTCAAAAGGGCGGCCGCGAGGCCGCCCTTTTTCTTTATCCTCTGCGCTACAGCATCCTCTGTCTTTCCTGGCGGACTTCGATTAGACTTCCGGCACAATCTATCGTTTCTGCCATCTCCCAGGAGAGGAGGGGACCATGGCCGCAGTTCCGGACCTCGGCCGGTACGTCGCCGTGCGCGAGTACGGGCCCGCCGATTTCGAGACGGTGTACGCCATCGACTGTGCCGCCTTCGAGGAGGGGCGGCGGATGTCGCGCGAGAAGCTGCGGCATCACCTCGGCACCCCGAACACCCGCGCGCTGGTGGCGGAGGAGCGGGGGACCGTCGTGGCCTACGCGCTGGCCTGTGTGAAGGCCCAGGGCTTGGGATACCTCAAGGTGCTGGCCGTGGTGCCGGGGCTCCAGAGCCGCGGCATCGGCAGCCGGCTGATGGCCGACATCGAGGCCTGGCTCTGGGAGAGCGGGGCCGGGGCCATCATGCTGGAGACCGCCAACGACGAGACCAGCGCCCGCGACTTCTACGAGCGGCATGGCTACTTCGTCCTGGAGGTCCTGGACCGCTTCTATGAGGACGGGACCGGCGCCTTCCGCATGATGAAAGACCCCGAGATGTGATCCGCGGCTACGCCCGGATGACTTCGAGCGCCTTCTGGAGATCGAGCGGGCCGCCTTCCCGCCATCCATCGCCTATTCGCGCCGTGATCTGCGGCGCCTCTTCGCCGCCCGCCGCTGCCGCACCCTGGTCGCCGAAGTCGACGGGGCCGTCGCCGGCTTCGTCACCGGCTGCCGCGAGCCGCGCGGGATCGGGCGGGTGAGGAGCCTGGACGTGGCCCCGGAGCGGCAGGGGGAGGGGATCGGCAGCCGTCTCTTGGCGGCCATCGAGGAGTGGCTCCGGGAGCAGGGATCTGCGGCGCTGCTCCTCGAGACCGCGCCGGGCGCGCGCGGCTTCTACGAGCGCCACGGCTACCGAATCGACGAGCGGCTCATCGATTACTACCGCGAGGGGCTCGACGCCTTCCGGATGGTGAAGATGGTGAAGCCCGTGGAAGACCGCGGGGCGCCGGCGGTGTTACCATCATGGTGACACGCGAAAGGAACGCCATGCCGAACCGGCTCGTCCTCGCCCTTATCCTCCTCGTCCTCCCGGCCCTGCCGGTGGATGCCGATACCGTCTATCTTCTCAACGGACGCACGTTCGAGGGGGTGATCGCCGAGGTCACCGACTCGCAGGTCCGGATCCGCATGCAGGGCGGCGTGCTGAGCCTGCCGAAGACGCAGGTGCTGCGGGTGGAGGAGTCCGACTCCGACTACGGCGAGTACCTGCGGCGCAAGGGAAGCCTGCAGCGCTCCACAGCTGCGGCCGGCGACTGGCTGGAGCTGGCGCGCTGGGCCAAGGCGCGGGGGCTCCAGCAGGCGGCGCGCGAGGCGGGCCTCGAGGCCGCCGCCATCGAGCCCGGCCTCGCGGGGCTCGAGCCGCTGCTGCGCGGCTACGGCTACGTGCTGGACAAGGACCTCGACCGCTGGATCCCGTACGCCGACTCAATGCGGCGCAAGGGGTTCGTCCAGGCGAACGGCCAGTGGATCACCCGCGAGGAGTACGCCTCCCGCCAGTCGCGGCAGCGCGACGAGGAGATCGCGCGGCTCAAGGCGGCGCGCGAGGCGGCCGACGCGGCGCGCATCGCCCGCGAGGCCGAGTTGGCGGTGGCCGAGCTGGAGCTGCGGACCGAAAAGCTGCGCTCCGCCTCCGCGGCTCCTCAGGTGCCCTACGGCACCTACGGGATGCCCATGTACGTGGTGCCCGGTTATTTCGCGCCGCCGCTGGTGGTCGTCCCCGGCGGCTGGTCCCATGGCGGCGGCTCCCACCACCGGCCGCGCCCCTCGGCGCCGTCGGGCGGCGGCGGCCACCGCCCCTCGACCGGCGGCGGCCACAACCGGAGCAGCTACCTCCACCAGCCGGGCAGCCTGATCCCGGGCCGGCTCGTGCCGATGTCGACGAATTGACCCTCCCCAGTCTACGATGTCTCCTCCTCGCCCGGTGCGCCGGGGAGGAGACATCTATGACACAATACGGCCATCTTCCCCAGGTAGTCGGTGTGGCGGGCGGCGGACCTACGATCCTCGGAGGTGAGGGTGGTCGAGCCTGAACTGTCTTTGAGAGAGCTGTCCCTGTTCGAGGGAGTGGACGAGGCACGGTTGCGTCAGCTCGAATCGGCGCTCGCCAGGAGGAGCTTCGACTCGAACGAGCTGGTGTTCAGCAAGGATGACCGGTGTGACGGCGTCTATGTCGTGGCACGGGGGGGCGTGACCATCCGTAGCGAGGTGGCCGGCCAGCCGGTGGAGCGGGTGCGCGAGCTGCGGCAGGGCGAGCTGTTCGGAGAGATCGAGCTGCTGGAAGGGTCGCGGCGCCACTTCTCGGCCCGCGCGGTGGAGCCGACGACCGTCTACCAGATCCCTGCCGACCCGTTGTGGGAGTTCCTGCGCAGCCATCCGCCGGTGGAGGCGCGGCTGCGCTCCCTGGCCATCCACCGCCGGACGTCGCGGCTGCGCCTGCTGCTCTCCCCCCAGACGCGGCGACGGGAGCCGCGGATCTGGATCGACCGCCCGGTCCTGCTGACGCTCGGCGACGGCTCGCGCTGCGAGGCGCGGCTCGAGAACCTGTCGAACAGCGGCGCCTGCGTGAGCGGCGCGCCCGCCGCCTGGCTGCCGGGAGCGGAGGTGAGCTTCGCCCTCGGCGCCGGCAAGATCCCGGAGCTGCTGCGCGTGCGCTGCACCGTCCGCTGGCGCGACGGCGACGCCGTGGGGCTCGCCTTCGACGGTGTCGGCCAGGCACACCGCCGCCGCGTCGACCAGACCGTCCGCCACCTGGTGGGCTCCCCTCCCTGATCCTGCCGCATGCGGGTCGTCGCCGTCATCAACCGGGGAGCGGGCACGGTGCTCCGCCAGCAGGGTGTCGACCCCGCCGAGCTGCGCCGGATGTTCGCCGAGGCCGGGGTTGAGGCGGAGATCGAGCTCGTCGCCGGAGAGGAGATCACCGCGGCGGCGCGGGCGGCCGTGTCCGGCGGCGCCGAGGCCGTGCTCGCCGGCGGCGGCGACGGCACCATCCGCGCCGTGGCCGGAGCGCTCGCCGGCGGCACGGTGCCGCTGGGGGTGCTGCCGCTCGGCACCCGCAACCACTTCGCGCGCGACCTCGGCATCCCGATCGACCTCCCCGGGGCGGTGGGGGTGGTGGCGTCGGGGCAGGTGCGGCGGCTGGACCTGGGGGAGGTCAACGGCGAGGTCTTCGTCAACAACTCGATCCTGGGCTTCTACCCGCCGCTGGTGCGGGTCCGGGACTGGCAGCGGCGGAATCTGTCACGGGGCAAGGGGCTGGCTACGGCGATCGCCCTGCTACGGGTCCTGCCGCGCCTGCCGGCGCTCCGCGTGCGCGTCAAGGCGGACGGCCATGAGGCGGTGCACGAGACCCGCTTCGTGTTCGTCGGCAACAACGAGTACCAGATGAGCCTGTTCAGCTATGGGGCGCGCCAGCGGTTCGACAGCGGCAGCCTCTACCTCTACGTCGCGCGCCCCCGGGGACGGCTCGGACTGGTGGGGCTCGCCCTCCTCGGCCTCGTGCGCGACGTCATCCGCACTCCGCATTTCGATCAGTGGATGCTGCCGGAGTTCACCATCGAGACACGGCAGCGGGCGCTGCCTGTCTACCTCGATGGCGAGGTCACACTGATGCGCCCGCCCCTTCACTACCGCACGCGGGAACGGGCGCTCTCGGTGATCCTGCCGTAAGGAGCCGGCGGCGCTTAGCGTCCGGTCGTCGGATTGGTGGCGGTGCGGGTCGTGTCCCGGTAGACGGGCTCACGCTTCCGCAGGCCCAGCAGGCCGGCCAGACCCAGGAGGCCGATCCAGCCGAGATCCGGCCCGTCGTCCTCGGTCTGGGTAGCATAGGTGCCGTCATCGGCGGTCTGGGCATAGGCGGGCGCGAGGCCCAGAGTCAACAGGAACATGAGGCTCAGGATGAAGGCGGTCTTGCGCATGGGGTTCTCTCCTATAGCTAGTCATTCCGTCCAGCTCGGCATGAGACTGGACCATGCAACTGCTTGGAACCATTGCAAGAGCCTGACCAACTTCCCGTCCAGGGCGGGTGTGCAATGATGGGAGCCATGAAGAGAGGCCGTCCTCAAGGGCAAAAACGGACCGTCCTCCAGAGTGGTCGGTCCGGGCCCGCCCGGAGCCGGTGCATGGGGCCGAAAGCACGATAGATCAAGGATTTCGGCGCGGTCCCGGACGCTGGCATCGCGGTTGCTGTTGGGGAGCTTCGGACCTTGTGTCAGAGGAGAAAAAAAGAAAATGACAACCAAGACAATTCGCACGGCCGTCGTGCTGACCGGGCTGCTGGTCGCTGTCTCGGCACCTTCCTGGGCGCAGCGGCGCGCTTATGAGCGGGATGGTGCCTTCCGTCTACACGCCGGGCTGTTCACGCCCGACGGCGAGTCCGAGTACTGGGACGACAAGGCGGTGGACTTCACCGGCGACGCCCAGGACCTGGAGAACGTCTCCATCGGCGGCGACTATCTCCATAGCCTCGGCCCGCGGCTCAGTCTGCTCTTCTCGGGCAACTACTTCCAGGGCGACACCACCCAGTCCTACGTCGACTTCGTCGACAACTTCGGCGACCGCATCCGTCACGACACGACGCTGGAGATTGCGTCGCTGACGGCCGGCCTCGTCCTTCACCTGACCGAGCCGGGCGCCGCCATCCGTCCCTATATCGGCGTGGCCGGCGGGCTCTACTCCTGGAGCGTGGTGGAGGAGGGCGACTTCATCGACGAGGACAACCTCGAGATCTTCAGCGCCCGGCTGGAGTCCGACGGCAACGTCCTCGGCTACTACGGCCTCGCGGGCCTCGAGGTGCCGATCGGCCGGACCGTCTCGCTGTTCGGGGAGGGCCGGTGGAGCCAGGTCGAGGACGAGCTGTCCGGCGACCTCGAGGGGTTAGGTGACATCGACCTCTCGGGCCGCCAACTGGCGGTCGGGATCTCCTGGAGCCTGTAGCCCTTCTCAACCCCAGAAAAAGAGAACGGCCGGTGCGCGAGCACCGGCCGTTTTTGTTTGGTCGGGTCCGATGGGGGATCAGTGGATCCCGGCGTCGGCGGACTGGCTGTCGCCGAAGTAGAGCCGCCCTTCGCGGTAGGAGGCGCCGCGGAGGGTCAGGGCGAGGACGTCGCCCAGCTCCTCGGCGAAGTGGAACTCGATGGAGTCCCGCACCTCTTCGGGCAGGTCCTCGAGGTCCGCCTCGTTGTCCTTGGGCAGCAGCACCTCGGTGATCCCGGCCCGCACGGCGCCCAGCACCTTCTCCTTGACGCCGCCGATCGGCAGCACCCGGCCGGCGAGGGTGATCTCACCGGTCATGGAGATGTCGTGCCGCGCCGGCCGCCCCGAGAGGGTCGAGACCAGGGCCGTCGCCATGGTGACGCCGGCCGAGGGGCCGTCCTTCGGAATGGCGCCCGCCGGGACGTGGATGTGCACATCGCGCTCGAAGCACTCCGGCGGGATGCCGAGCTGCTCCGCGTGCGAGCGGGCGTACGTCCAGGCGGCGCGGGCCGACTCCTTCATCACGTCGCCGAGCTGGCCGGTGAGCACCAGCTCCCCCTTGCCCTTCATGGTCGAGGCCTCGACGAACATGATGTCGCCGCCGGTCGGCGTGTAGTACATGCCGGTCGCCACGCCCACCTGGTCCTCGCGGAACGCCCGCTCGGGGTGGACCTTGGGCCGGCCCAGCAGCTCGCGCACGGCGGCCGGGTCGATGTCCATGCGCTCCACCTCGCGCGCCGCGATCTTGCGCGCCACCTTGCGGGCGAGGCGCCCCATCTCGCGCTCGAGCTGGCGGACACCCGACTCCCGGGTGTAGCCGGTGACCGTCTCGGCCACCGCCTCGTCGGTGATGGTGATCTGCTCCTCGGTCAGGCCGTTCTCCTGCACCTGCCGGGGGATCAGATAGCGCCGGGCGATCTCCCGCTTCTCCTTCTCGGTGTAGCCGGAAAACTCCACCACCTCCATGCGGTCGAGCAGCGGCCCGGGGATGTTCTGGATGAAGTTCGCCGTGCAGACGAACAGCACCTCGGACAGGTCGAACGGCACCCCCAGGTAGTGGTCGGTGAAGCTGTCGTTCTGCGCCGGGTCGAGCACCTCGAGGAGCGCGCTCGCCGGGTCGCCCTGGAACGAGACGCCGAGCTTGTCGACCTCGTCGAGGAGGAACACCGGGTTCTTGGTGCCGACCTGCTTCATCCCCTGGATGATGCGGCCGGGCATCGCGCCGACGTAGGTGCGCCGGTGGCCGCGGATGTCGGCCTCGTCGCGGACGCCGCCGAGGGAGACGCGGACGTACTTGCGGCCCATGGCGCGGGCGATCGACTTGGCGATCGAGGTCTTGCCGACGCCCGGAGGGCCGACGAAGAGGAGGATGGGGCCCTTGGAGGCCTTCTCCTCCTTGTCCTTCTCCTTGCCCTTCTGGGCGGCGGCCTCCTTGCCGCTGGCCGAGGTCGTCGCCGCTTGCACGGCCTCCTCGCCGAAGTGGTCCTCCGGATCGCCGATCACGTGGCTGGCCTCGGCGGCTTCGGCGAGCTCGGCGGCCTCCGCGGCCGCGTCGGCCTCCGCTTCGGCGCGCCGGCGCGCCGCCTGCTCCTCACGGAGCTGACGCACGGCGAGGAACTCCAGCACGCGGTCCTTGACGCCGCCCAGGGCGTAGTGGTCCTCTTCGAGGATCTTCGCCGCCTCGGGCAGGTCGAGGTGCTCCTGGCTGCGCTCGCTCCACGGCAGCTCGGCGATGGTCTCGAGATAGGTGCGGATCACCTGCGACTCCATCGCCTCCCGGCCCATGCGGGACAGGCGGCCGAGCTCGCGGTCGACCTCCTTGCGCGCGTCGGGCGGCAGGTCGAGCCCGGCGAGCTTCTCGCGCAGCTCCTCGATCTCGGCGCTGTTGTCGCCCTCGCCGAGCTCCTTCTGGATGGCCTTGAGCTGCTCGCGCAGGAACATCTCGCGCTGGCGGTCCCCCAGCTCTTCCTGCACCTTGGTCTTGATGTCCTCCTGCGCCTCGAGCACCTCGAGCTGGCGCTGGACGTGGACCAGCACGCGCCGCAGCCGCTCCTCGACCGACAGCGTCTCGAGCAGCATCTGGCGCTGCGCCGGGGTGACGTCGGTGTAGGCGGCGACGAGGTCCGCGAGACGGCTGGGGTCCTGGACCCCTTCGAGGACCTGCTGCACGACCTCCTCGGGGAGGCCGGATTTCTTGCCCAGCTCGGCCGCCCTCTCCCGCGCCTCGCGGAAGAGCGCGACGAACGCCGGGTCGTTCGCGTTCAGGGGCTTCATCTCCTCGGCTTCACGCACGACGGCCTGGAGGAATCCATCCTTCTCGGTGATCCGCATGGCGATGCCCCGGTGCTCGCCGTGCAGCAGGAGCTGCATTCCGGCCAGGCCGCGCTGGAGCTGCCCGATGCGGGCCACGGTCCCGATGGTGTGCAGCACCTCGGGCGTAGGGACCTGCGCCTCTTCGCGGTGCGAGACGGCGAAGACGAGCCGGTCCGGCGTGTTGAGCGCGGCCTCGATGGCGCGCAGGGTGCCGGGCCTGCCGGCATTGATCGGCGCCGTCACCCCGGGGAAAAGCACGAACTCCCGCAGGGGAAGGACTGGCAGAGTCAGGATTTCAGTCATCGTCTCTCCTGGATGGGAGATCCGCGGCCGCCCCTCGCGACCCCGGCCCCCATCGACCGGATGCCGGGCCAACCGGCCCCGCTTCCGTTACAAAGCAAAACCGGTTCCATCCCGTCCACATTCCGGGATCTGCGAGGGATCTTAGCATGAATCGCTCAGACTGACGGAGGTCTGAGTGTTGTGGACTCAAGGAGCGCGTTCGAGGGTGGCGAAGTCCTGGACCCAGAGGATCTGATAACGATGGTCGTGGCTGCCCACGGCGACGCCGATGCCGATGTCCCTGAGGCGCACGTCCAGAATGTTCCGGCGGTGTCCCGGGCTGTACATCCAGGCGTCCATGACCTCGGAGACCTCGATGTGGCCGGCGGCGATGTTCTCGCCGACGATGTCCGGCTCGTAGCCGGCGGCGCGGACCCGGTCCCAGGCCTTGATCCCCTCCGGGGTCTCGTGGGAGTAGAAGGTGCGCGCCAGCATGTCCTCG